>JAHBXN010000009.1 GCA_019636475.1 Phycisphaerae bacterium | reverse complement strand
GTTGGCGCTCGTGGAGGAAACGGCGGCGACAAATCGACGAGGGGCGGTGACGGCGGCAGTGTGATTGTGCGCGGGTTCTTTCGCGGGTCGGGAGTTCGCGGCGGGGATGGAGGGACGGGAGGTGCCGGTGATCAACGTCCTGATGGTGTGGGAGCCGAGGGCGGAATAGGTGGTGACGGCGGCGAGGCTCTTCTTTTGCCTTTCATCATTCAGGAAGCCAACCACGGCGATGCGATTCCACGCGATGCTGGAACACCAGGGCAGGACGGCACGCCCGGCGGAAACCATACCGGCGACAACGGTGGAATCGGAGCAGGCGGGCCGCCCTGTTCGGCCGGTGGAAAGGGCGCCGATGGCGCCGCGGCTGTAGGAGGCAAGGGCGGAGATGGTGGTGCTGGTGGACCCGGAACTCCGGGAGGGGTAGGCGGAAAAGGTGGTCAAGGTGGAGCGGCGAACGGCGGCTTGGGGGGCAATGGCGGAATTGGGGGAGCATGTTGTCCACCGAACGAAGGCACTGGCGGTGCCGGTGGGCAAGGCGGTAAGGGTGGCCCCGCAACGGGAGGGGCTGGTGGACAAGGAGGCAGCGGCGGCCGAGGGCTGGGGGGAATTGGCGGCAATGGCGGCAATGGTGGCGGTGGCGGTTCGGCGAATGGCGGCAGCGGCGGACAGGGAGGAAAAGGCGGTGATTCTTTACAAACCGTAGGCTCCGGAGGCGCGGGGGGAGAGGCTGGAGTTGGTACGGCTGGCGCGGGGGGCGCGGGCGGGCCCGGAGGAAGCGGCGACGCTGGCAATGGTGCTGCTGGCGCCACGGGTGGCACAGGGGGGCAGGGAAACGGCGTTAATGGAACATCAGGATCCGCCGGCGCAGGATGCCCGGTGTAACGTCCGTGCCGAGTCCCGCAGGGTGGGCCGATTACGGCCAAACCGGCGCGGCTTGCGCGGAATCAGTTTCGGGATGAACGGCGACCACACCAAGAGGCGGCTGCTCGCGCGTCGGCGTCGCCTTGCCCCCGTCCTCGCGCAGCTCTCAGGTTTTCGTCATCAGGCTTCAGAGGTTGCCGGTTCGCCTTTTCGATCGTCGTCGCCGGATTCGGATCTAACTTCCTGCCGTGGGCTCGGTTTGGATGGGACATCGCCGGAGGGACGCTTGGGTGACGTGCCCTTGGAAGTTCCGCCGCCCTTCTGGGGCGCGGGGAGCTTCGTCGGCGCCAGCACCATCGACATTTTCTTGCCCAGCAGGCGGGGGGGCTGATCGACTTTGGCCAATTCGGCGAAATCCTGGGCGATCTCGCGGAACGTCTGGTAGGCGATGTCCTGATGGAACCGCTCCCGGCCCTTGAAGAGCATGGTAATCAGGACGCGGTCGCCATGCTCGAGGAAAGTGCGGGCGCGCTTCAGCTTCACTTCGAGATCGTGTTCCTCGGTCTTCGGACGGAGACGCACTTCCTTGATCTTTTGCTCGTGGTGCTTCTGTTTGGACTTCTTGGAAAGCTGGTACTTGTGCTTGCCGTAGTCCATGATCTTGCAAACCGGCGGCCGCTCGTTGGGCGACATTTCCACAAGATCCAGGCCTGCGTCGCGCGCCATGCGCAGCGCTTCATCCGTCGGCACGACGCCGATCATGTTTTTCTCATGGTCGATCAGTCTGACCGGCGAAATGCGAATCTGTTCGTTCACGCGTAGTCGAATGTTCTGTGACAAGCACCATCCTCTCGAAAAGTAACTCAGTTTCCATTAGGCACCGGCTTCGGTCGGCGCAATTCACGAAGCATACGGCGGGCGACGTGCCCGCTGCATGCTGTTTCGTCGGTCAATCCTGTTCCTTGACGTGCGGCGCGTTCTGCCGCGAGCACATCGCAATAAATGCAGACAGTCCCATCGTTTCGAGCTGCCGGCCCTCCCGATCGTTGAGATTGATGGTCCGATTCGCGGCCTCGTTCTCGCCCACCACCGCAATAAAAGGAACCTTCATGCGCCGCGCTTCATGCTTCTTGGGACCGATGCGCTCGGAAGTCGCGTCGAGTTGCACACGGATGCCCGCAATCCGCAACGCTTCCGCCACTTCCCGGCCGTAACCCTCGCTCTTCTCGCTGATCGTCGCCACCACGACCTGCACGGGGGCCAGCCAGAACGGAAAGGCGCCCTCAAAATGCTCGATCAGGATGCCGATGAACCGCTCCATGCTTCCGAATGGCGCTCGATGCACCATGATCGGCCTGTGCGGCCTGTTGTCCGCTCCGATGTACTCAAGCCCGAATCGGATCGGGCCATTATAGTCAGCCTGAACAGTCCCCAGTTGCCATTCTCGCCCGATGCAGTCCTTCACAACGAAGTCGATCTTCGGGCCGTAGAAGGCGGCTTCGCCTTTTTCCTCGGTGGCGCTGAGACCCACCTCGGCTGCGACCTCTCGCAGAACCTGTTCGGCCAGCGCCCAGCCCTCGGGATTCTTAATGAACTTGGGGTCGTCCGGATCGTGAAGACCGATTCGGACTCGGTAATCACGCAGACCCAGCATATCCAGAACGTACCGCGTCAGATTCACGCAGTTGAAGATCTCGGGCTTCAACTGCTCGGGCGTGCAGAAAATATGAGCGTCGTCCTGTGTGAAACCGCGGACGCGCGTCATCCCCGACAGTTCTCCCGATTGTTCGTAGCGATAGACCGTCCCGAATTCCGCGAGGCGAACAGGAAGGTCGCGATAGCTGCGCGGTTCGCTCGCATAGATGCGGGCGTGCATCGGGCAATTCATCGGCTTGAGCAGAAACCCGTCCTCGACGCGCAGATGCTCGCGAATCAGATCGAGATTCTGCTGCTGATGGCCGGGTGCCGTTTTGAATCGCCTCGATTCGTCGCCGGTCGCCGAATGGCCGACATCATTCATCATGGCCGACCACAATTCAGGGTTGGCGACCTTCAGTTCATCCAGCAGCTTTTGTTCCTTCGGGGAAATCGTCCCGCCGTCCCCTTGCTCATACACCTCGGTCCAGAGCTCGTTCAGGATTCGAGCCGAGTCCGATTCGTAGAGCGGCGGAAATTGCGACTCCCGATAGTATGGAAAATGCCCGCTCGTGCGGAACAGTTCCAGTCTGCCGATGTGAGGCGTGAAAACGGGCTGATACCCCTGCTTGACGAGTTCGCCGCGGAGGTGGTTTTCCAGCAGAAGGCGGACCGTCGCTCCCCTGGGCTTCCAGAGAACCATGCCGCTGCCGACGAGAGGATCGATCGTGAACAGTCCCAACTCCTGCCCGAGCTTGCGATGGTCGCGCTTTTTTGCCTCTTCAAGCTGTGTGAGGTAGGTCGATAGATCCTTCTTGTTATGAAACGCGGTGCCGTTGAGTCGCTGCAACTGCTTCTTTGTGGCGTCGCCGTGCAGAAACGCGCCCGACACGCTCAGCAGTTTGAAAGCGCCGATTCGGCCGGTCTCCGGGATGTGCGTGCCCATGCACAGGTCTTCCCAGTATTTACCCGGTTCCGGCCCGGTGACGTAGAAGCTCAGCCGGTCGCCCTTGGCGCGCTCCGCGTTTTCCACCTTGTAGGGGTTGCCTTCACGGCGGACTTTTTCGAGTCCGGCCTCGCGACCCATTTCGTATCGTGTGAACGGCCGATTCTCCGCGACGATACTGGCCATCTCGGCTTCGATCGCGGGAAAGTCCTCCGGCGTGATCTTGCGATCAAGATCGATATCGTAGTAGTAGCCGTTCTCCACCGGCGGACCGTAGACCAGCCTTGTCTCCGGCCACAGCCGGCATACGGCTTCGGCCATCACATGGGCCGTGCTATGGCGCAGGATCGGCAGGGAATCCGCATCTTTCGAGGTGATAATGCTTAGACGACAGTCGCCTGACAGCGGCGTGGCGAGGTCGAGCGTCACTTCGCCGTGACCATAATCCGCCTTCGCGCCAATCGCCGCTTTGGCCAGACCCGGACCGATCGCGGCAGCCACATCGCGCGCGGAACTACCCTGCGGCATCTCCTTGACCGAGCCATCGGGGAGCGTAACTTTTAACATGGAGATTCTGACATGAAGCGCATTCGTGCAAAAACGAACTCTCGGCGAATTTCGCGGGAGATACCTTAGCTCCTAATATACCTCACACTTTGCGCCGGTCAATGGATTTGCAGTTTTCGGCCAATTCCCATCCGCCAGATGCTCCACCGGTGGCAACCCGACCCCAGTCCGGATCCACCCGACGGCGCGCCGGCGCGGCTATCACATAAGCCCTGTCGAATCGCCCACTTGCAATAACGAGCATTCCAACTTTGCCGCCGATTCCTCCAACTGCCGACCCAATACGGCGGAAACCGGGCATTTCGGTGCGATCAGCTCGCATCGGCGCCCGCCCGATGCCGTTTCGCCGGAGGCGAAAGCTCGCAGATGCGGCCGAGGCGCTGCATCCCGACCGTCATCGCCCGCCAGAAACTGGACCGATGCCCGTGCCGATTCGATCGGCCCCGCCTGAAAAGCAGTCCAGGACGATCGGCGGGTCTAGTGTTTGCGGCGGGCTTCGCATTCACGGTGCCGCACTCGCGGCAGCGCACTCGGTCCTTTCCGGTATCAATGCGCGTCGAAACCAACCGACATCGTGAAAACCGCGCGGCCGACCGTCGTTTTTGTGGATCACGCGGCTCGCTCGCCTAGCCAGCGACCGCGGGACCTTCTGGTTGTCGACGGCCATCAGGCGACACCGCATCCACTCCTGGATTCAACCCTGTTCCGCAGCTTCGCGCGCCTAGCCGCTGCATTTCGACATTCCCGCGATTTCAATTAAATTATCGACATGCCTCCGCAAACCATCGCCATTCTCGACTTCGGTTCTCAATACGTACAACTCATCGCACGGCGCGTTCGGGAGAACAAGGTTCACTCGCTCATCTTCGCGCCCGGCGTCGCGCCCGACGAACTGCGAAAACACAATATCGTCGGCCTCATCCTCTCAGGCGGGCCGTCCAGCACCTACGAGAGCGGCGCGCCGAAGCCGCATCCGGAGCTGTTTGAGCTGAATCTCCCCACCCTCGGGATTTGCTATGGCATGCAGGCGCTCTGTCAGTTTCTCGGAGCACGCGTCGAGACATCGGTGCGCCGCGAATACGGCCGAACGAAGCTCGAAGTCTGCACGAGGGATTCATTTGTTGCGCACCTGCCGCAGTCCACCAACGTGTGGATGTCGCATGGCGACATGGTCACGGACTACGGCTCCGAGTTCACTGTTCTCGCACGAACCCGCAACTGCCCGAACGCGGTCGTTCGTCACAAGACCCGTCCGATTTATGGCGTGCAGTTCCATCCGGAAGTGACTCACACCCCCGAGGGCGGTCAACTGCTGCGGAATTTCCTTTACGACATCTGCGGCGCCCGCGGCGACTGGACCGCCGGCAACATCATCGAAAACCTCGTCGACAAAATCCAGTCTCAGGTACGCTCCGGTTCGCAGGTCATCTGCGGTCTGTCCGGCGGCGTCGATTCATCCGTCACGGCCGCGCTGCTCAATCGGGCCGTGCCGGGCCGTGTGACGCCGATCTTCGTCGATAACGGCCTGCTTCGCGGCAATGAACGTGATCGAGTCGAGGCCGTCTTTCGCGGCCATTTCAAGATGGATCTTCACGTCGTGGACGCCGAGGCCCGCTTTCTCGATCGGCTGGCGGGCGTGACCGACCCCCAGGAGAAACGACGCCGAATCGGTCACGAGTTCATCGAGGTCTTCAAGGCCGAAGCGCAGCGAATACCGAGTGCCCACTTCCTGGCACAGGGTACGCTGTATCCCGACGTCATCGAGAGCGGCCAGTCAGCGGCCGGCACCGCGGCGAACATCAAGCTTCATCACAATGTCGGCGGGCTGCCTGCTGAATTGGGCTTCGAACTGGTCGAGCCTCTGCGAGACCTGTTCAAGGACGAGGTGCGGACGATCGGAGAACTGCTCGGGCTGTCGGAGGAAATGGTATGGCGGCATCCGTTCCCTGGTCCCGGACTGGCCGTGCGAATCATCGGCGAAGTCACCAAGGCTCGGTGCGAACTGCTTCGGCAGGCGGATCAAATCATCATTGAGGAGATCGTCGCGGCCGGCTGGTACCGCAAGATCGCCCAGGCCTTCGGCGTGCTGCTGCCGGTGCCGAGCGTCGGCGTCATGGGCGATGGGCGGGCCTACGCTGATCAGAACCTCATTGCCGTGCGGTTCGTGGAATCAGCGGACTTCATGACCGCCGACTGGGTGCATATCGATCAGACGGTGCTTTCAACGATCTCGACACGCATCACAAACGAGGTGCGAGGAATCAATCGCGTGGTGTACGACGTGACGAGCAAACCGCCCGGTACCATCGAATGGGAGTGACGCAACAGCGGCACCCAACGCACCGAAGTGAACCGCACGCCTCATGATGAAATTGCTGGAGCGGCAACGTCCGGGGCTGATGCGCGACGCGCCCGATCACCCGGCTGGATCCGGTCAATCTCTGCCTCCGGGCGATCGAGCCGCCGCCCATTCAGGATCGAATGTGCATTCCAGCTCTGTGATGGCGGCTTGCCATCGAGCACTGAGGTCGCTCGTTTCGGGCACAGGCGGCCCGAAACGGGCGTGGCGTCAATCGAGCGGGCGGCGTGAGGAGGCGGCCTCGCCGTCGATATAAGAGTGTGGGAGGCCGCTTGCGCGTCGTTCGCCACCCCGGTAAAATAGAATCAAAGTTCCGGATCACCTCGCGTTGCAGAATAGCCCGCTATCGGGCCGGGCGGGATTGCGGCATCAGGTCAGGAGACTCGATCATGTGCATTCGATTTGCAAAGCGTGCGCTGCCGTTGACCTTTGCAATGGCGCTGATTGCGCCGATCGGCATTCCAGGCGTGGGTTCCATCTCATTGCGTTCGGCCAGCGCCGACGATGAAAAGCCCACGGTCAATTCGCTGGCCCGCGATCTGCGAAAGGCCCATCGCGATGCGGACTACAAGAAGGGTCTCGAGATCGCAACCCGGCTGCACGATCTGCTGCCGGACGATCCACGACCCATGTACAACATGGCGTGCATGCACGCGCTGCTTGGGGACAAGGGTAGTGCCTATTCATGGCTGGAGCGCGCGGTCGAGGCCGGCTACGACGATGCATCGCGACTCGCCAACGATGCCGATTTCAAGCATCTCTGGGGCGAGTCCCGTTTCCGTGCGATCGTCCGTCGCATTCGCGAAAGCGCCGCGCAGCGTGTCGGGGACAAGGCATCCGCGACGTCGAAGCCCGGCCCGAATCCGTCAGCTGCGGCGAAGATCGACGTACTGGCGGATCTACCGAAGGTCCCATCGCTCTCGCCGGCTGAGCACGCCGAAAAGCAGCAACAGCTCACACGGGAACTGCTCCGCGTCGCCGGCTCCGGCGATCACAAAAAAGCGCTGGCCATTGCATTGGAAGCGCTGGCGCATGCCCGGGCCATTCAGGACAGCGTCGGCGATCGTGCGAAGTCGGCTGTTTCGCTCTGCCACTACAACGTCGCTTGCATGTATTCGCTTCTCAAGGATGCCGATCATGCGTTCGCTCATCTGGACGCAGCGGTCACGCTGGGCGGCTGGAGTCCCGGCGAACTCCTCGAACAGGTGACGGAGGATTCGGATCTCGACAACATTCGGAAAGACGCTCGGTTCGAGGAGGTGCTGCGCCGATTGAAAGCCGCTGACAAGCCGGCGTCACGTCGCGACTCCGTTCCGGAGCGGGATCAGGGCAAGGACGCAACGCAGGCCCCCGCCGCCGGTCCGAGTTTCATGACCGAGGAGCAGAAGACCGCCCGGATTGAGGAGCTGACGCCCGCGCTGATACAGGCGGCCGAAAAGGGCGATTACGAAAAAGCACTTCAGTATGCGCTCGAGGCCGTCGAATTGGCCGACGATGCGCTGACGAACTACAACGCGGCCTGCATGTATGCCTTGAACAAAAAGAAGGACAAGTCGTTCGAGCACCTCTTTCGTTCCTTCGAGAAAGGCGGGCTTCGCGGTGATCCCGTCACCCAGTTGACGCGCGACACGGACTTGAATTCCCTTCACGATGATCCGCGCTGGGAAAAGGCCCTCTCGCTGGCCAGGAAGCAGCGGGACGATCGCGGCGCGGTTCAGAAGGATCGTGAAGTTCCATTCAAGTATGAAGTGACGCTGCCGCCCGATCATGATCCACTGAAGCCCGCGGCGCTTGTGATAGCGATGCACCATTTCCACGGCAGTCGCCTCACCGCGCGCGATCGGTGGGCCGAACCCGCCGCGGCCGTGGGTGCAATACTTATGACACCACAGGGCACGCTCGAGGCCGGCGAGGACAGCGGCATGTTCCAGTGGGGGAATGACATCTCCGCCGTCGATCGGAATATCATGGGAGCGATTGATGAGGTGATGGACCACCACAAGATCGACCCGGATCGCGTCGTGATTGCCGGGTTCAGTCAGGGCGGATCAATGGCCCTTGCCCTGGCTTTGCGGAATCCGGATGCCTTCCGGGGCGTCGTGCCGGTCGCGGCCATGTTCCGCCCGGAGTCTGAGTCCGCTTTCGCCGATGAGGAAATCAAGCGAATGCACGTCTATCTGATGTTCGGCACGGAAGACAATTCGCAGTTGATCGCGTCAAACCGAAAAGCCGCGGATCTGTTTCGCGGCGCCGGCGCGACGGTCGAAGTGGTCGAGTTCGAGGGTCTGGGACACGGTTTCCCCCGGAGCGCGACCGCCGAACTGACCAAGGCCCTCAAGGCGGTGCTGCCGTAGCAGAGTTCGGGCGATATATTACCGGCCCGTGCGACTGTTTCCGGTTTTCTGCTGATCCGCACGGGCGCGCTATAATTACAACTTGACACGGGCAGGAAGAACTGCGACCCTCGAGGTCGCGTATTTGGTTGGGGTGGAATCTCCGGCAGGGATTAATGAGATGTGGCCTCGGAACGGGCGCGAATGTTGAACTTATTGAAGATAATTCGAGTCCTGATGGCGACATCTGCCCGGCGATGCGCGTATTTCCTGTTTATATCGGTGTTTACGGTGGCGGGATCACCGAGCATGTCCGTGCTCGGATTGGCCTCGGCCCCTCGCAGTGAGCACGATGTCAAGCCTCCCGTCTGCGAGGAGGAGCTGGGTCTCGAGGTTGCAGTTCCAGAGTCGCTTCGATGTCGGCTCTTGCGACACCGGACCCGGGCTCAGGCCTCGATGGCGCCCACGCGATTGACAGCCTGCAATCGTGCTCCGCGCACGCGCTGCGAAGTCCTCCCGCGCCGCCTGCTCGACAAGCAGAACGGGATCGGCGCGTTCCTGCGCTGTTGATCTCTCCCGCGCGATCGATTCTTTGTCAAAAATGATTATGCTGCGGCTGATTGGCTCGCGACCTCGACCGGGCGTTCCTCGGTTCGATCGATGGCTGGTTGCCGAAGTCGTCGATTTTCTTATTCCCGCGACTCGTCTCGAATCCGGTTTTGGACACCGAGAGCTACCCGCGTTCGGCCGATTGTCGGCGCGTTGAAGAACGGAGAGATTCTCCATGCAGAAACTTGTTAGAGGCATCCATAATTTCCAGAGCGAAATCTTCGGCACCCAGCGCAAGCTCTTCGAGAGACTTGCCAAGAGACAGGACCCGATCGCGCTCTTCATTACCTGTTCTGATTCCCGAATCAACCCGAATCTCATCACCCAGACAGAACCGGGCGACCTCTTCATCATGCGCAATGCCGGAAACATTATTCCGGCTTACGGTGCGGCGGTGGCAAGCGGCGAGGCCGCCACAATTGAATTTGCGGTCGCCGAGCTGAAGGTGCGTGACGTCATCGTCTGTGGTCACTCTCATTGTGGCGCGATGAAGGCTTTGCTCGCGCCGAAACCCCCGGACCACCTGCCTGCCGTCAAGCATTGGCTCAACTTCGCGGAGGCGACCCGCCGCATCATGCGGGAAAAGTATCCGGAACTCGCGGGCGACAGCCTTCTCACCGCAACGGTCGAAGAGAATGTGATCGTTCAGATCGAGAATCTTCGTACGCATCCGGCCATCGCAGCGGCTCTGTCAGCGGGCGATCTGAATCTCCACGGCTGGGTCTACAAAATCGAAACCGGCGAAGTCTTCGCGTTCGATCCCGCGGAAGGACAGTTTCATCCGCTGGGAGAAAAGCCTCCGACGGTCGCCTATCCCGGCGTCCGCCTCAAGCCGGACAAAGTCATCTAACCCGTCCCGGTCATTGCACCCACTCCCAGGCGCGACACCGGCTGCGACGGCCGTCGCGCCCCGGTCGTGGAAGGATGTCAACGCACGCGTTGGGCAACTTACCTCTACTCTCCAATAAAATGCCGAATGGCTCCGCCCGGCTGGGTCATGTCTGCATTGACGAAGGATGTTGATATATGAGCGGAGCAGAAACCGCCAAACTGAATAACGACCAAGGCTTCGATCTGCGGCGGGAGTTCCTCGCCTCGATCGTGGTATTTCTCGTTGCCCTTCCGCTTTGTATGGGCATTGCGATGGCATCAGGCATGCCGCCGGCCGCGGGTCTTGTGACCGGCATCGTGGGCGGCATTATCGTCGGCGGGCTGTCCGGCGCGCCGCTTCAGGTCAGTGGCCCCGCAGCCGGTCTGTCGATCATGGTGCTCCAGATTGTGAATCAGGAGGGTGTCGGGGTCATGACCCTCGCCGTGCTGATCGGTGGAGCAATCCAGTTGACAGCCGGCCTGCTGCGTTTCGGGCAGTGGTTCCGCGCCGTCTCTCCGGCGGTCATACGCGGCATGTTGACCGGCATCGGCGTGCTCATCTTCGCCGGACAGTTCCACGTCATGGTGGACGACAGCATGCGAAACTCGGGGCTCGCAAACATCGCTTCCATACCTGAAAGCATCATGAAGGGGCTCACACCGACCGACGACGCCAGCCATCACTGGGCCGCGATCATCGGTATCCTGACAATTACCGTGATCCTGCTCTGGAAGCTCGCTTCCAGATCCCGTCTCAAGCTGATCCCCGCGCCGCTCATCGCCGTAGTCTTGAGCACGCTCATCGTAATGGTCTTCGGCCTGCCCGTGAAACTGGTTTCCATTCCGGCAAATCTCGTCAAGGACATCTCGCTTCCCGAGGCGGAGTTCTTCAGTCGGATCCTGGATGGCCGCGTGATGCTTGCCGGTCTGGCGATCGCTTTCGTGGCCAGCGCCGAGACGCTTCTCTGCGCAACGGCCGTGGACAACATGCACAACGGTCCGCGAACAAAGTACGACAAGGAATTGGCGGCTCAAGGTGTCGGCAACATGATCTGTGGTCTCTTCGGCGCGCTGCCGATGACCGGCGTCATCGTTCGCAGCGCCGCAAACGTGCAGGCCGGCGCGAAGACGCGCATGTCGGCGATTCTGCACGGCGTGTGGCTGCTGCTCTTTGTCGTCGCGCTGCCGCAGGTGCTCAACAGCATTCCGACCGCCTGCCTTGCCGCGATACTGGTCTACACCGGCTACAAGCTGATCGACTTCAAGGCGCTCCGCGATCTTGCCGCATATGGCAGGGGCGAGGTGGCGATCTTCGTCGCAACGGTCGTGATGATTGTCGTCGCGGACCTGCTGACGGGTGTGCTGATTGGTGTCGGGCTTTCAGCGGCAAAGCTGCTTTACACCTTCTCGCATCTCGATCTTCGGATCGAGGATGATGCTGCAAACAATCGAACGGTGCTGCGACTCCGTGGAGCGGCGACTTTCGTTCGCCTGCCGCGGCTTGCGGCTGTGCTCGAGATGGTGCAGCCGACGCGAGAACTGCACGTCCACTTCGAGCGGCTTGATTACATCGATCACGCCTGTCTCGACCTGCTTATTAACTGGGAGAAGCAGCACGAATCAACCGGCGGAAAGCTCGTCATCGACTGGGATAATCTGACGGCCCGTTTCCATCGCGACGAGAACGGAATGTCGGCCGAGGCGACATCCATGATGACCGGCGCGCTGAACCCGCCCAGACGGGCGGCCGTCGAGCAGGCCGGGCCACCGCGCGAAACCAGCGAGTCTCGCGGCTAGGTGGGCGTCCGGCACTCGCCGTGTCGGTGTGCGCCCGAGGGGGCGCGCGTTTATCGCAGGACCATCATCATCATCGCCACGAGCATCATGACCACCGCGGCGATGAAGATCCACCGTCGAGGGCTGCCGCTGCGCCGGTCGACCGGCGTGATCCAGTCCCCGCACGCGGGGCATTTCTGTGTGTCCTCGGTGACAGTCGCGCGGCACGAAGGGCACATCATCTCCGGCAGCGATTCGGCGTCCTCGCTGAACGGGTAGTTGACCGCGTCGTCGTCATCGTCGAAATCCGGTGTGATGTCGCCGCGATCGCTCATGGGCTCACCACGATTCCGCAGGCTCGGCGCACGTCCTCCATCACACCCTGCGCCACGGCTCGCGCGCGCCTGCCGCCCTGCCGAAGTACGTCCTCGGCATACGACGGATCGGCCGCGAGCTTGGCTCTGTGTTCGCGCGCCGGACCGAATTTCTCCTCAAACAGCTCAGCGAGGCGCTTCTTGGCATCGCCATAGCCCATGCCTCCGGCGCGGTATCGCCGATCCCATTCCAGGGTCTCCTCGGGACTCGCCATCAGACGCAGCAGCGCGAAGACATTGCAGGTCTCCGGATTTTTCGGCTGATCGACCGGCGTCGAATCGGTTTTGATGCCCATGATCTTCTTCTTCGCCGACTTTGGATCCTCGAACAGGTCGATCGTGTTGCCGTAGCTCTTGCTCATTTTCTCCCCATCCACGCCCGGCACGATCGCGGACTCGTTGAGCCGCGCCTGCGGGATGACGAACACCTCACAGCCATAGGTACCATGAAAATACCCCGCCATGTCGGCGGTCATCTCGATGTGTTGAACCTGATCCTTGCCGACCGGCACGAAATGGCTTCGGTAGATGAGAATGTCGGCCGCCTGAAGAATCGGATACGAAAAGAGCCCCATCGACGCCGACAACCCCTTCGCGACTTTGTCTTTGTAGCTGACGGCGCGCTCCAGAAGCCCTTTGCCGGTGACGGTCGAAAGTATCCACATGAGTTCGCAGACTTCCGGAACGTCGCTCTGCCGAAAGAGCGTCGCCTTGTTCGGATCCAGCCCCAGCGCGAGATAGTCCAGCGCGACATCAAGCGTCAATTGACGCATGAGATCGGCGTTCTGCACCGATGTCAGTGCATGATAATTCGCGATGAAGATGAAGCTCTCGTGATCGCCTTGGCCGTCAATGTGCTGCTTCATCGCGCCGAAATAGTTGCCCAGATGGAGTTTTCCCGAGGACTGGACGCCACTCAACACTCGTTGCATGAATACACCTGTCTGTCAATTCGAATTGTTCGAGGTCTGATTCGCCCTGTCCGCATCATCCGGGCCATCGATTAAACAGCACGACTTCCAGGCCTTCAAACAGCGTGACGGCCGGAAGATTCAGTGCATCGCATACGCGAATCAACATCCAGTAAAACGGCATCATTGCGTCGTCAATTGTCCAGATCAGCACAAACAGAACGCCGAACGCCGCCATCGCCGCCTGCGGATGCCGCATCCGCTCCTGTAAATCCCTCGGCAGCCTGTGCTCGATGATGCGGTAGCCGTCCAGCGGCGGGCACGGTATGAGGTTGAAGAGCGCGCCGATGAAATTCAAAGACGCCATTGCCCCGAGAAAATAGACCCATGTCGGCTGGGTGGTTGAGCTCGATTCGACCAGCCCGAACATCGGATGCAGCGGCATCGCGAAAAGCAGAAACAAAACCAGATTGCTGACGGGGCCGGCCGCGGACATCGCGACCTGCCAATGCCGGTTGCGCAGGGCGGATTCATCGATCCTGACCGCTCCGCCGGGCAACGGCACACCGCCCAGCATGAGGACGATCGCGGGGATCAGCAGACTCGACACGGGATCGATAAACTTCGTGGGATCGAGCGAGAGATAGCCGCGCTCGCGCACCGAACGGTCACCGCCGATGTAAGCAACCAGCGCATGGGAGAATTCGTGCACACACACGCAGAGAACCCAGCAGAGCAGTGCTGCGATCATGAGCCGCGAGAATTCAACCATTGCCAACGCTTCACCGGACATCGTCCTGTCGCCTCCGCACCGCCGAATCCCATCGCTCGGCGGCGCGGGCTAGACTAGGCGGCCTGTTTCTGCTGTCAAGCAACACGCGAATTCGGCTCGGTGGAATCGGCCTCGGCGCCGCCTGCTTCATCGGGAGAATCCGCAATCGGCTCAGCCGTCGATGGGGTCGCGCCGGAAACCGCCACGCCGTACAACTCCCTCACGGCTTCGGCGAGGTGCGCGGTCGGATGGTTCGGAGATCGCGACGCGCTGTCGGCCGTGCGGGCGCCGCCCGCGCCGGACGATTTGTCATCCGACCGGCCGACGCGCCGCTCGGAGATGTCGTGCTTCTTGAATTCGCAATAGACGCCGAGCATCTTCAGTTCATCTTGCAGATCGGTATCTGGCGCCTCGAGTCGCTCGATGAGCCGCGTGAGCGCGAGGCGCTCGTACTTTCTGCGAAGGGCCTTGTTGGTTCGGCGGTCTGGCCGGTTGCCGCACTGGCGATTCTTCATGCTAAGTCCTCCATTGCCTGGTTTCAGGTGCCTCTACGAAGACACCGTCCCGGTCGCGGGGGCGAGGCGCTTCGCTTCATTCAATCGGTTTCACCCAGTCAGGAACAAAGCATAGGACATAAAACCCGTCGAGGCTGACACAAATTCCCGGGGCGATCCCGTCGCCGCACGGATGACATGGCCCGGCCATGACTTGTCACAAGAAATTTTTTTTCGCTCGCCGGTTCGCCGCGACGATCTCATCGATGGGCTAGCTCGGACGGCGGCTGATCGAGTAGAGCCACCATCGCTGCCGGGCGGATTCGCCGAGCTTGACCCGCCGAACGAAGTAGAGGGTCATGATCTCGCCGGTGCTGACGCGGATTCGATAGTAGTGTTTACGGTAATATCGCTCGCCGTCGGCCCGGCCGCCTTCGGCTTCGCTGCGCTTCCAGTCGCCGAGGCGTTCGACGATGTCATAGTGCCGGTCGCGCCATGTGAAGCCTGTCGGGAGTCCGGCCAGTCCGAGTGCCATTGACGAGGCATCCGCGGTACCGGGATCGGCCTTGACGGGTTCGGAGATGAATTCTTCGTCGGGAATCATGGCGACTGCAATGAATGATAGTCGAATTCGGCGGGCAAGCCGCTCGCGTGGGGATTTCCCGGTGAGGTGGCAGGCCGCCGGCGCGGGCGGGTGTTGCGGGGAATGACGAACTCAGGCCGCGCGGTAGAATCGCGAGGATGAAAACGCTGATACACAACATCGGGCAACTCGTCGCGGTTCCGCCGGGGCCGGTTCGCGGTCGAGCGATGCGCGACGTTCCGCTCCTTGCGGATGCGGCGGTCCTGATTGAGGACGAGCGGATCGCCTGGATCGGCGATCGCGACGCGGTCCCCGACCGATCGCCTGATTTGGCGATCGATGCGCGGGCCGGCACGGTCGTTCCGGGGCTGGTGGATTGTCACACCCACCTGGTGTTTGCCGGCTCGCGGGAAGACGAGTTCGTGCGCAAGATCGAAGGCGCGAGTTACATCGAAATCCTCGAGGCCGGTGGAGGCATTCGCAATTCAATGCGCTCGCTGCGTGCGGCCGATGAGGCGACATTGCTCGCCCAATCGCGGCCGCGGCTGGATCGGATGCTGGAATGTGGGGCGACGACCGTCGAGATCAAGACGGGCTACGGTCTGTCTCCGGCCGAGGAGTTGAAGACGCTTCGGGTTATACGGCAGCTCTCTGCGGAGTCGCCCGTTGAAATCGCCGCGACCTATCTGGCGGCGCACACGATTCCGCCGGAGTATGAAGGGCGAGCCGACGATTACATCGATGCGGTCACGGAAGACGGGCTGCTTGCTCGCATCGGGACGGAGCGGCTGGCTTCTTTTGCCGATGTCTTCTGCGAGCGCGGGGCGTTCGACGTGGAGCAGGGCCGTCGATACCTTGAGCGTTGCGCGCGGCATGGACTTGTGCCGAAGGTCCACTCGGAGCAGATCACCTGCACCGGCGCGACTCGGATGGCCGTCGAGCTGGGCGCTGCGTCGGCGGATCATCTTGAATTCGTCGATGATGCCGCGCTGGCGGCACTGTCGGACTCGGGCACGATACCGGTTGTGCTGCCGGGGTGTTCGTTTTTTCTGCATAGCGCTCCCGCACCGGCCCGGCGGATGATCGAAGCGGGTCTGCCGCTGGCGCTGGCCACGGACTGCAATCCCGGCTCGTGCATGATCGAGTCGCTGCCGCTCATCATGTCGATGGGCGCGACGATGCTTCGAATGACGCCGCTGGAATGCCTGGTGGCGTGTACCGCGAACGCCGCATCAGCTTTGCGGATGGGCGATCGGCTTGGCACGATGACCGTGGGATATCAGGCGGACCTGCTGATTCTGGATATCCCGAATGTGAATCAATGGGTGTATCGGGTCGGAGTAAATCCGGTTTCGCGCGTGATCAAGCGTGGGCGCGTCATCCTGGATCGAAGCTGAGCGGGCCGCGCGGTCAACACCGATTCACGAGCGGTGGGGCGACATCCAGCGGCCAGTCCGGACAGGGCGGGTGGATGGTCGCGGACACGCGAAGGCCGGTAACGCGCGCATCCTTTTGCAGGCACGCAAGGCCCTGACCGCGGCCGTATGGCAATTCGTCGAATCCGATCTCGACGACGGTCGGCGGGCCGCCGAGCCCCGGCGATTCGATGCGGATGAATCTCGCGCAATCGGTGTCGTCAAGATCAAAGCCCTCCCGCGTGATCCCATCGCAGGCAGCGTCCATCAAAGCGGCAAATTCACGTCGAAGCTCGGCCAGGTCCGCGCTCGCATCCGGCTCGCGCACAGCCGTGAAGTCGAGCCTGATGGGCGCGAGCAGCATGCCGATCGCCGGCCACGATGCAGGCTGCGGCGGGACGTGCGGCTCGGGCAGCCGGAGCTCGCGCGAGACGATGGGCGCCCACGCCTCGGCGCTGTCGCCGATGGCGATAAGGCCGGTGCGATCCAGCGAGAATTGCGTACTGGATGTGGCGGCCGAGTTGACGACGGAGTGACACAATTGCGACAGTCCGTGAGCGCCGGCGGCGATGGCGTTTTGATCGAGCATCGACTGATCGCAGGCCAGCACGGCGCCGCGGCGGTCCTGCACTGCGGCGGTGGCGAGCCGGCCGGATAGCGACAGGCTCAGGATGAAGACCCAGCGTGTGCGACCGGCGAGGAACCGGGTGACGGCGAGTGACGGATCTTCGCGGCGATCTCCGCCGATCCGACGAATCCACCTTGCGCCGACGGACCGAGCCCAACTCTCGACGGCCTCGCTCGTGCAGTCATTCATGCAGGCCGGATGTGTACACCGGAAGACGGCCTCGTGCCGATCGCTGAGATTGAGTCGGCGGACCCAGTCGAGCCATGCCTCGCGAGGATGACGATAGGGATGCCGCTCCACGGCGCGAATCGCATGGTGGTCAGCTCGGCAGAGACTGACAAACTCCGGGCCGACGTCGATGGCGATGCGTTCCAAGGCGGCGGTGTCTCCCGCGGCGAACCAGAGGGCGTCAGACGCGACGGACCACGCCGATGACGACGCCCTGAATTTCGCAGTTCTCGACGAAGATGGGCTCGTACTTATCGTTTGCCGGCTGAAGGCGAATGCGCCCCCGTTCACGATAGAAGCGCTTGAGAGTGACTTCATCGTCCTCGGGCAGGCGTGCGACGACCATCTCGCCATTGTGCGGTGAGGTGCGATTCTCGACGACCACAAAATCGCCGTCGTTGATGTGATCGTCGATCATGCTGTCGCCCCGGACCTGAAGCGCGTAGACGCCGTGGGGCGAGGTGAAGATGTCCTCGAGGTCGAGCACTTCACGATCCTGCACGGCCTCGATGGGCGTGCCGGCGGCGATCCGGCCGAGCAGGCGAATGCAGCTTGGCTTTTCGTCCGGAAGTTCAAGGTGGTCAGCCAGGAGCAAAGAGCGAGCCTTGTGCTTCTCCCGGCGAATGAGTCCCCTTTCTTCGAGAATGGTGAGATGCTCGAACACCGTCACCTTTGAGATTCCGAACTGCTCGGCGATCTCGTCGTACGTCGGGGAATAGCCATGCTTGTGGGTGTAGTCCCGGACATAGGTCAGGATTTCGGTCTGGCGCGGGGTCGCGGGGCGCGTCGTGCGTGACGGCTGGGTGCGCGGCTTGCGGGCGACGTGCTTCCGTGACGGACGACCTGCGGACTTGCGGCGAGGCGACGACATCGGACTCCTCCATGATGCAATGCGGCCACGGACGCCCGAGCAGCCCTTCCGGTCCAAGCAAGACGAGAGGACCACGGTTTGCCCGGGCGTCGCGTGCCACGGTTTCGACGATTGAGCGGGTCGACGCGGCAGAGCCGGCCCGCGATTCCACTCCACTGTCCCGCGCCGGCTCCATGGGAACCAGCAAGGGCACGAAACGTCTTGCCGCTCGGTCGGTGGCGAGCCGCAGCCGATTTGAGACGCTCGCGATCGTCTCGAAGAGGCTGTCCCGCCAGCGTCGAACCGACGACGCGGCACTCGGTGAAACAAGCGTCACAGCGGTGCGCAGGTCGCCGTCATCGTGCGGCGCGCCACGGCGATGCGCCGCCGACACAGTAGACGAGCAAGATTCGCGACCGGATCCGCGCGAATCGCCGAGCAGAGCCGAAGCCGGGTTGAGAAGCTCCGATTCGTTCGGCCAATCCTCGCAGGACCACCCGCGAACATAGTCTCCGCCGGGGCCTGTGAGGCAAAGTGGGAGATCACCGGCCCGAATGCACGCGCCTGCCTGTGCCGCCATGGTCGCTCCTTTCGCCGAGAGAGAGGGTCGGGACGACTTCGGCGGCGGGCGGCGTGGAGGCCGATCAGGCCAATCCCTTCCACCATGCCGATCGAAGTCTATCCTAACATCGGCCAAACGTCAAGCAGCTTCCGAGCGAAGTTTTGATTTTTTTCGGGTATGACCGGCGCGGTGTCTTGCGTGGGTTTGCCGGTCAGGCGGGCGATGTGGATGGCGGGGGCGAATCGGTCAGTCGCCGATGACGGGGCAGGCGGCGTCGCGGGACCAGTCGGAATAGCTGCGATAGTAGTTGGTGACCGGACCAAATCCGGCGTGGAGGGCCGCAATGGCGGCGATCGATGCGCGACCGCCGCTCTCGCAATAGGTCACGATCGGACGACCTCTGACAAAGCCGGCTTTCTCGAAAATGACGGCGAGTTCGTCGGGCGAACGGAGTCTGCCATCAGGTGTCATCAGATTGGCATGCGGCAGATTGAGTGCGCCGGGCAGGTGGCCGGCGCGAGGATTGTTGTGGGTGATCTCGCCGCGAAACTCTCCGGGTGTTCGTGCATCGAGAATCTGGACAGACCGATCCTCGATGGCGCTTCGTACTTCGGCGCGGTCCTGTATCTGAACCGGGCGGGACTTGAGGACGGGCCGGGCGGTGAAGTGTCGAGCCTTCGGTCGATGATGCGTCCGGGAGACGGCGGGTCGTTGATTGTCCGGCGCTGCCGCGATTGCGGCCCAGCCGCCGTTGAGCACGGTCGCGTCGGTGACACCGAATAGCTGGAGAATGAACCAGACGCGGGCGGCATCGTTCATGCTGCCGTCGTCGTAGATGCGCACCGGCGTGTTGGCGTCGATGCCGAGATCGCCGATACGCCGGCTCCATTCGTCGGCGTTCTCGATGCCTTCGTCCGCTGCAAGACTGGCCTGCTTCCATTCGTGCGGATCGACGTGAACGGCGCGGGTGAGATGGCCCGCGTCATAGGCATCGAGCGTGCGAACGTCGAGTATGACGATGCGCCGGTCCGTCGCGGCGGAGTCAACTGTGATCTGTTCGGGTTCGATTACAATCCGCGATCGGATTTCTGCGTCCTGACCGGAGCAGCCGATCGACGCGGAGACGGCAAGGAGGGCGAGCCGAAAGATGATGCGGTTTCGGGGTTGATTCATGCGTCACCTGCGTGCCGCCATCGGCGCGGTTTGAGCCGGCCGGCGCAAATCACGAATTCGTCCGGGCCGGCGGCGTGGGTTTTTGCTGGAGGCGAATCGGACGGGTCGCCGGGTGCGATAAAGACGAATGTCACCAGCCGACCATGTTGTAGCCGGCGTCCACGTAGTGAATCTCACCGGTTACGCCGCTCGAAAGATCGGAGACGAGATAAAGCCCCGCACTGCCGACTTCCTTCGATTCGATGTTGCGCCGCAAGGGTGACTTGGTTGGGTAGTGGTCCAGAATCTGATCGAAACCGCCGATGCCTGCTGAACTGAGGGTTCGGCAGGGGCCGGCGCTGATCGCATTGACGCGAACACGCTTCAGGTCGCCGAGGTCTGCCGACATGTAGCGGACCGAGCTTTCGAGTGCGGCCTTGCAGACGCCCATGACGTTGTAGCCGGGGACGAAGCGGATGGCGCCGAGGTAGCTGAGCGTCAGGACCGAGGCGCCCTCTCGGAAGAGATCATAAGCCTTCTGACAGACGGAGATGAAGGAATATACGCTGATGTCCATCGCCTGCTTGAAATCTTCGCGGCCGGTCTGCCAGAACCGGTTGGTGAGGCATTCGCGATTGGCATATGCGATGGCATGCACGATGAAGTCGACTTTGTCGTAATGCTCGCGATACTGGTTATAGAATGCTTCGACGTCTTCATCCTTGGTGACGTCGCACGGGGCGATCAGCTTTGCTCCGATTGGTTCGGCCAGCTTGCGGACGCGCCGCTCCATCTTTTCGCCTGGGAGATGATTGAAGGCCATCTCAGCGCCTTCCTTATGCAGCCGTTCGGCAATGTACCACGCGAGGCTGTGGTCGTTGGCGACGCCGAAGATGATGCCCTTTTTGCCGTCCATTAAGCCCATGCGAGTGGTCTCCTTGACCCGCCCGGCGGCGCGCGATGATCGAATGGCCGCCGACGGGCAACGTATGAATCAGGCTAATGTAGGCTAGCGCCGACAGGATGTCAAAGAAACGGACTGGCGCCGGCGGGCGCGCGGGCTCGGATTGTCGACGCGCAAGTGTCGTGATAGACTATGCTTGTGCTGACGATGTCGCCGAAGTCTACATCCATCGCTGAGCCCGGCAACCTCCTGATTTCAATTCCGAATTGGGTGGGCGATGCGGTGATGGCCACGCCGGCGCTGTCGGCGGTGCGGCGGCGGTTTCCGGCGGCGCGGATCACCTTCCTTCTGCGGCGATACGTTGCCGATGTGCTTGCGGGGACACAACTTGCAAACGACTGCCTGTATTGGCCTTCGGAGAATACTCTGGGCGGTCATTTTTCCCTGTTGCGCGAAATGCGAAATCGGCGGTTCGACACCGCGCTTCTTTTGACCAATTCGTTTCGTTCTGCGTTTGTCGTCTGGTTGGCGAGAGTTCCGCGTCGGATAGGTTATGCGCGTGACGGGAGATCCTGGCTGTTGTCGGACCGGTTGACGCCGGTTCGTGCGGGTGGGTCATTCGTCCCGGTGCCGGCGATGGACTACTACCAGACGCTCGCGCGGCATATCGGCTGCGAGCGGGTTGATGATCAGATGGTTCTTGCGACGTCGGTGGAGGACGAGGCGGCAATCGATCGGCGGCTGGGGGCGCTGGATGCTTCGCGTCCGCTCGTGGTGCTGAACCCCGGCGCGAATTTCGGCTCGGCGAAATGCTGGCCGCCGGAGAAATATGCGGCGTTGGCGGATGCGTTGACGCGGTGTTATGGCGCGCGGGTGGTGGCGTCGCTGGGTCCGAAGGAGCGGCACATCGCGGCAGGACTCCAGGCGGCCGCGAAGGAGCCGATCGAGATTTTCATCGATCCTCCGCTGGGCCTGGGGCCGCTGAAGGCGCTGGTTCGCCGGAGCCGATTGCTGATTACGAACGACACGGGTCCGCGGCATTTTGCGCCGCCGTTTGATGTTCCGGTGGTGACGATTTACGGATCCAGTGACCCGGCCTGGACGGTGACGCGATTTTCGAAAGAGCGTAACGTGATGCTGAAGCTGGCGTGTCAGCCGTGCATGGCGCGTACCTGCCCTTTGAAGCATCATGACTGCATGAGAAAACTGGAACCGTCCCTGGTTCTGGAGGCGGTGGATGAGTTCCTCTCGCCGTGGCGTGAGGGTGGGGACGGTCGCGCGGCCGGCGTGGTGCAGGCCGTGCGGGGTGAGACGGGGCCTTCATGCTGGTGAGCGACTCCATCACGATTGATCGGGTGTATCTGGCGCACCTTCGCCTTGCCGGGCTGGAGACGGTCGAGGCGGTCCTGAACTGCCATGGTGACGGCTTGGCGGCATGGAGCCGGACAACGGACACGATCTATGTCCATCTCGACGAAGGCCCGACGACGTTGTATGTGAAGCGTTATCACTATCCGCGATGGCGTCACCGGTTTCGTGCGATGTTTCGCGGGACGTTCTTCGGTTCGAGCCGGGCGGCGAGCGAGTTTCGAACGCTAAGCCTGATGCGACAGCTTGGGATTCAGGCGGTGCGGCCGGTGGCATACGGGGAGCGGCGGATCGGGCACTTCGTCCGCAGCTGTTTTCTGATTACCGAGGGCGTTCCGGATGCCATACCATTGTCATCATTCATCAAGCAGTTCGCGGATCATCGCGGCACGACCCGGGCGGTGCGGCTGCGCCGGGAGATCCTTTCGGCTCTGGCGCGACAGATCCGCCACATGCATGAAGCGGGCTTCGTGCATTTTGATCTTTTCTGGCGCAATGTTCTCATAAGGGCGCTGCCGGATGATCGGTTCGAGTTCTACTTCATCGACGCATCGGTCGGCCGGCGCATTCGCCTGGCGCAGCGCCGGATCGAAAGCATCGTCGGCGATCTGGCGGCGCTGGGGGCCGCGGCTCCGCACTTCTGTTCGAAGGCGGATCAACTGCGGTTTCTGCTGGAGTACTTCGACGCGGACGGGCTCAGTCCGGAGAGGCGTCAATGGCTGCGGCGCGTGCAGACCCAGTCTGATCGGCTTCGCCCGGCCGAGCTGGAACGAATCCGCCGGGGCTCCTACTTCGATTCTCCGGTCGCCGAGTCCCTTGAAGTGGTCTGACCGGGACGGGTGCAGATGGGCGAACGACTCGATATTCTCGAAGCAGACATGATACCCCTCCTTGAACGATTGTCACTGCGGACACTCGATGATTTTGTTTCAGGCGTCGTGGGGACGGTTGTCGCCGAGCGGGGATCGGCGCAGACACGGAAGATCACATTGGATGGCGCGGCAGGCGAGTGTTATCTGAAAGTCTATCGGGATCCGCGGCCGGGATGGCGTTCGATTGTCATGCGTGATCGTTGCCGTACTGAAGCGAGGAACTATTCGGTCTTGCGCGAGCGTTGCGGGGAAGTGGTGCCGCGTGTGATTGCAACGGGTCGGCGCCGGCGATCAGGCCGGCTTTGCGAGTGTTTCATTCTCACCCATGGCGTTCCGAATTCGGTTCCGCTGGACCAGTGGCTTGATCGTCTTGCGTCCGAGGGCGGCGTTGCAGCCGCGTCGAAGCGAAAATTGGCGCTGGCGAATCTGGCCGATCTGATCGCGCGGATGCACGCGGCGGGCTTCTTCCATGTTGATCTGCAATTGCGTAACGTGCTCGTGTCGGACTCGGGAGATGCGGCGCCGAGGTTTTATCTCATCGACTCGTCCCGTGGTGGACCGCGCGGCTGGCGTATCGGCCGCGAATACGGTCGATTTCGAGATCTGTCGAGCCTGCACAAGGGCGCGTCGGGTCGCGTGTCCGAGCGAGAGGAGCTGCGCTGGCTGCTGCGATATCGGGGTGCACGGCGATTGAGCGTTGCCGATCGCGCCCTGGTCACTGCGATCCTGGCGGACCGCCGCAAGAAAGATCACAAACCGGCCTGATGACAATTCGACTTGAAATTGAGCCGGCCTATCGTGACGCGCTCGCGACCGCGGGGTATCGCACATTTGACGATTTCATGAATGCGCCCGCGGGGCCGGCGGTCAGCCGCCATCGGCATCGCGAGACCGTTCCGCTGGAACTGGCGGTCAACGGACAGCGTGTCCGCTTCTATCTGAAGCGCGTGTTTTGCGTGCCGCCGTCGCATGTCATCAGGCCGATGTTGCGATTTCGAAGACCGGTGTCCCAGCCGATGCACGAGTGGGCGGTTTGTGATGAATGGCGCGCGGCCGGGCTGCCTGCGATGCAACGGGTGGCTGCTGGCGAACGCCGGCAATTCGGTGTTCCCGTGCAGGCTTTCCTTCTGGTGGAGTCATCGCCTGTTCGGACAACTTTGGAGGAGTGGATCGTTCCGGGGTTTCCTCGGCCGATGGAGTTGAACGCCGCGCATCGACAGGACCTGTTTCGCAGTCTGGGTGAACTGGTCCGCCGAATCGTGACCGCCGGCTACGACTGGCCGGACTTCGATCCGAAGCACATCTTCGCGGAGCCGGCGCACGGTTCGCAGACTGACGAGAGCGCGTGCGACTGGCGTTTTTGCCTGATCGACCTGGAGCGAGTCCGCCGGTTGCGCCCCGCGGGGGACGTTGCGGCATGGCAGCGGTCAGTGACGATGGCGACGCTTTGCACGTTGATCGATGGTGGCAGACCGATGGCACTGAATGGCGACGATCATCACACGATCTTCAAGGCGGCCGGCATCGATCCGGCTCAGGCGCCGTTGACCGACTTTCTGGTGCGGCGTCTGTTCGGCGGGCTCCCGCGGCTGCCGGACGGCTATGTGCATCCGCGCCGGGTTCACCATGCGCGGAACTGCAACATGACTGTTGACGAACGTTTCATCGATCGGATGTCGGCTGCGGCGCTGGATTCATTGGATGCCGTTTTCAGGCTCGACGCGGGACAGGCGCTTTCCAAGCCCGGCCTCGCAACGCATCGAGACCGCGTGCGGCTCTCGATGCCCGCGGCTGACGGCGCATTGCGAACGGTTTATTTGAAACGCTATCGTCATCCGCCCTTTGGCGAACAGCTTCGCCGGATTATCGAGACGCGCGGATTCAGGCGGAGTTCCGCCCGGCGCGAAGCGCGTTTCGCGCGGATTCTCCTGGGCCTGGGAATCCCGACGATGACGACCATCGCTGAGGGTCAGGAGATGCGCGGCGGCTTCGAACGTCGCAGTTTTCTCATTACGGACACGGTGCCGGGTCTTTCGCTTGAAAAACTGGCCGATAGTCTGAGGCCGGGTGGGGGTGGCCGAATCTCGCCGAAAGATCGATTTGAGATCATTCGCCAGTTGGCACTGGTCGTCAGCCGGCTGCATTTGAACAGGTTGTACCATCGTGACCTGTATCTGTGCCACGTATTCGTCGATCGCACCGGGCAAGGGGGCATCGTGCTCTATCTGATCGACCTGGCCCGAATGATTGAGCGACCCTTGATGGACGATCGGTGGGTCGTGAAGGACCTGGCGGCGATGGACTACAGCTCGCCGCCGGAAGTGGTCACTCGTGCCGACCGCGTGCGATTTCTGTATCATTACCTGACGGCGTCCGCCGTGCGGAACAGAGAATCCCGACGTGCGTTCGAGCGCCACGCGGCGTTGCGAACTGCCGTGGAGCGCCGGACGAGGCGGACGGCGCATCACGATGTTCGACGACAGGCGCGACATGCGCGTGCGTGAAGGACGGGCAGCACAGTCGCGGCCGCGAGTCGAATCGGAGCTGACGTGAAAATCGGCGTGGTCATCGAGCGAATGGAGGCATGGCGTGGCGGCGCGGAGACATCCACGCTGGAGCTTTGCCGATTGCTTCGTGAGCGCGACCATGATGTGCACGTCATTACGGCGACCAATGCGCAGTCGTCGCCTGACATTACGATCCACACGATCAACGCGCCGTCGCTGCTGGCATCCCGCCGGCCGATCGTTTTCGCAAAACGGGCCGCGGCTTATGTGCGTAAACACGGCTTTGACATCGTTCATGCGATCGCACCGATGCCGGAGGCCGACGTGTACCAGCCGCGCGGGGGCCTGCTGGTCGAGACGATGTCCCGGAACGTGTTCACGCGGCCGACGGCTTCGCGCCGTCTGCTGAAGCGCGCCCTGCTGGCGTTGAACGTGAAGCAGCGGACCATGCTCGAACTGGAGCGCCGGGTGTTTCGGGCGGGCGGGCCGTTGATCGCCTGCGTGTCCAACTACGTCGCGCGTCAGTGCGAGACGTATTACAACGTCCTGCCGCCGAGAGCGCGGGTGATATTCAACGGCGTTTGTCCCACCCTGCCCGATGATGCCGAGCGAGCGCGTCTGCGCGCGGAGGTTCGCGGCGAGCTGGGCGTTTCGGATGACACGCTGCTACTGCTCTTCCTTGCCCATAACTTCAGGCTCAAAGGTCTGTATCCGCTGATCGAGACGATGTCGCGGCTGCAGGTGGGGGGGCGGCACAACGTTCGCCTACTGGTCGTGGGACGGGACAACATCGTGCCTTTTCAACGCAGGATCGATGCCTGCGGCTTGCAGCAGTCGGTGACCTTTCTCGGACCGTCGCAGCGGGCGGCCGCACTTTTTTGCGCGAGCGATGTGTGCGTTCATCCGACCTATTACGATCCGTGCAGCCGCGTGGTGCTGGAGTCGCTGTATTTCGGCGTCCCCGCGATCACGACGGCCTTCAACGGCGCGTCGGAGGTGATTCGCGATGGATGCGAGGGATTCGTGATCCAGACGCCGGACGACACCGGGATGTGGGCGCGTCGAATCACCGATCTGATGTCGCCCGCTCTTCGTCAGCGCATGTCGGAGAGTGCGCTGCTGTTGCGGGAGCGCATTCACATGCGTCGGCATGTGTCAGAGTTGGAAGCGGTCTTTCAGGAAATTGTCAGTCAGAAACGATCGGCCGCGGCCCTGTCGTCGTGAGTCTGCAAATCGGCGTGGCCGGCGAGAGTGCGTTGTATCGTTTCGTTGTTCTTTCAGGAGTCCGTGGGATTGTTCGGGAAACTCTTCAGCCGGTTCAGGAAAAGCGCCGCTGAGGCGCCGGCCCACATCGAGTTGCCGATCGATCGCCCTACGATCGGCCTGTGCTTCAATTTTGAGCGCGGCCTGTTGTATGAGAGCGAATACCTGTTTGACGTCGGCATGCAGACCATCCTCAAGACGTTGAAGGACCTGAAAGTCCGCGCGACGTTCAACTGCCCGGCGAAACTTTGCGATGTCGCGCCGGATCATCTCGCGACGATCGCCGATGCCGGTCACGAGATTTCCGTGCTGGGATTCGCGGATGAATCGCCGAAAAGTCTGACTGACGATGCCGTGCGTCAGCTGGTGTTTTCGTGTCGCTCGGCCTTCACGAAGCGGGGCTATCGCCCGATCGGTTTTCGCGCGCCGCGATCTCATTGGGACATGCGTCTGTGCCAGGAGCTTGCGAGGCAGAATTTCAGATACAGCGCGGAGCACGACCACGCAAAGCGACCTTACCTGATCGTCAAAGGTCCGCCCGCGGTCGTGCGGATTCCGACTTACACCGACGATCGGGGCCTGCGCCGCAGCGATGAAACGCGCGACGCCGTGATCTCAAAGCACCTTCGCGTCCTGCGAAAGGCGATGCAGCAGAAACACTTCGCGTCGATCGTGTTCCATCCGTGGATTCTTGCCGAGGACATGGACCGGATGGAGCATTGGCAGACATGGGTGCGGGCGGCAGTCAACGACGGGGCCCGCGTGTGCGCATTGGAGGATGTCCTGCCGCAGCAA
This sequence comes from Phycisphaerae bacterium, assembly GCA_019636475.1. NCBI lineage: Bacteria > Pseudomonadati > Planctomycetota > Phycisphaerae > Phycisphaerae bacterium. Next base: position 109,535 of record JAHBXN010000009.1, on the reverse strand, counting down.
TATCGGTGACACCTGTTCGGCATCGTGGGGTTTGTCAGGCCGCGCCGGCCATGAGCCGCATGAGATTTTCCTGCGTCGCATCCGCACGAGACAGTTCGCCCGCGATGCGCCCCCCGGTCAACACCAGGATCCGCGCGCTGAGCCGCAGCAGTTCCGGCAACTCGGAGCTGATCAGCAGTACCGCCATCCCGTTGGCTGCCAGTTCATCGATCATCGCGTGAATCTCCGCCTTCGCTCCGATGTCCACGCCGCGTGTCGGCTCATCAAGGATCAGTACGCCGCATCGCCGCGCTAGCCATCGGGCCAGCGCGATCTTCTGCTGGTTCCCGCCCGACAATCCGGCGATGGGTGAATCAATGTCCGGCGCTCTGACTCGCAGCGCTGAGAAGAAGTGAGTCGCCAGCGCGCGTTCGGCTCGGTGATTGATCAGCAGTCGGCCGCCGCCGAGGCACTCCAGCGACGGCAATGACATGTTTTGCTTGCAGGTCATCGACAACACGAGCGCTTGTCGCTTTCGGTCTTCGGGCAGAAGGCCGATGCCCGCGGAAACGGCCTGACGCGGTGAGTTGATGTCAACGGCTCGTCCGTTCAGCAAAATGCGACCGGCGCTGATCGGATCGATCCCGAAGATGGCGCGGGCGACCTCGGTGCGGCCGGCGCCCACCAGCCCCGCAAGACCGACGATCTCGCCTGCGCGCACCTCAAATGACACATCGCGAAACGCGCTGCCGGAAAGATGCTCCAGGCACAAACGGGCTTCTCCGGGCGGCTGCACGGCGTGCCGCGGGCAGTATGCGTCGAAGGGTCTGTCGATCATGTGACGCACGATATCATCGTCGCTTGTATCAGCGGTGCGCACGGTGGTGATGTATCGCCCGTCGCGAAGAATGGTGGCACGGCCGCAAAGCCGTTTGATCTCATCCATGCGGTGGGAGACGTAGAGCATGGTGGCCCCGGCGGACCGAAGGCGCTGCATCAGTTCAAATATGCGTTCGGCATCCGGCTGGGTGAGTGAGCTGGTGGGTTCGTCGAGGACGATGATTCTCGCACCGCGCCCGACAGCGGCCGCGATCTGGACGAGTTGCTCCTGTGCGGTGGATAGCCGATTCATCGGTGTCGTGGGATCGACATCGAGCCCGACCTCGGCGAGCAGTCTTTCGGTTGAGCGGTGCAGGTGTCTTCGCCGGAGCAGACCGCGACGCGCCGGAAGAGCGCCGAGAAAGAGGTTCTCCGCGATCGGCAGATTCGGGCACAACGCGAGTTCCTGATGAACGATGGCGATGCCTGCCGTTGCAGCCTCTCTTGGCGAGCGGAATCGAACCGGTCGGCCGTCAAGGAGAAGGCGGCCACCGTCGGCCGCGAGGATACCGCCGACGATCTTTCCGAGCGTGCTTTTCCCCGCACCGTTTTCGCCCATGATGGCGTGGCACTCGCCGGATTCAACGGCGAAAGAGACGCGGTCAAGCGCGGTGATGCCCGGAAATCGCTTCGTGATGTTGTCGAACTGAAGGAGCACGGGCGCCTCGGCCGTTGCGTGTTACTTCTCGAATCACATTCCGCGGAGTCTATTTGCGCAGCCATTTTCGCCAGTTCCGGGCGTACTCGTCGACATTCTCAAGCGTGACCGGCGTCAGTTGGCCGATGACACGCGTGGCGGGCGGGTCTTTTTTAAAATGCAGCTTGTCGATCAGAATCTCCACGCTCCGATATCCCCATTCGTAGACCTGCTGAGCGATCAGCGTCTGGGCGACGCCGCGGCGGACATATTCAAGTTCCTCCGGCAGCGCATCGACGGCGACAATTTTCACCCTGCCCGGCGGCCATTTCAGAAGCGAATCGGTGAACAGCGGCCATCCACCGACCATCGCCCACGCCGCGATGTCCGGTTGGACCGTCTGCACCTCCTCGACTTTGGCGGTTGCATCTTGCGGCGTCTCGGCGTGGTAATAGACATCGACGATTCGGATGTTCGGATGGTTCGCGGCCTCCTCGCGCACGCCGCGCACGCGGGCCTGAAGGTTCGGCGCTGTCTGATTGCCGGCAAGGACCGCGACCTTGCCGCCGGCCTCGCCCAGCAACTTAGCGGTCTCCTGCATGACGGTACGGCCGCACTCGACGTCGTCGATGCCGAAGTAGCAGAGCCTTTTGCTGGTCGGCGCGTCGGAGTCGAAGCACATGACGACGGTTCCACGATCGACGGCCCGATTGATTGCGAATGCCACGGTTGCGGCATCACTGCAACTGATGGCGATGCCGTCCACGCCCTGCAGTGCCAGTTGCTCGACGTATTCGGCCTGTTTCTGGGCGTCTTCCTCATTGGGCGTGCGCCAATCGATTGTGATCTTCATGCCCAGTTTTTCGCCGATCTCCACGGCCGCATCTTCCGCGCCGACACGGGCGGCCTGGAAAACCTGGTTCCCCTGGCTCTTGGCGATCAGGGCAATCTTGTAGGCGTTTTTTCGCCCGGTGGATGGGTCGCTTGTCGGTGCGGTGTTCTGTGGCTTTGAGTCGCAGGATAATACAGCGAAGGGAATCAGCCACGCGAAAAAATGGACTGGCATCTGTCTCGTATTCATCGAAGGTTCTCCCCGCTTGGTGACGTGCCGGCCTTTCATGCATTGCCGCGCGTCATGCGTCGTTCCATCATTCTTGCGCTGAAGCGGTCCAGCACCACCGCGCAGATTACCACCATGCCGATGATGATCCTGCTGTATTCCTGGTTGATCTGAAATATCACGATGGCCTTTTCGATCAGCTTGATCACCAGCGCACCGAGAAATGCGCCGAATGCGCTGCCGCGGCCGCCCGACAGGCTCGCGCCACCGACGACCGACGCGGCGATCACGTTGAGTTCATATCCAAAGCCGGTATTGGAATTTGCCGAACCATAGTCGCCCAGAAGAATCAGTGCCGCCAGGCCGCCGGTCAGTCCCGACACCGTGTAGACGCCGATCTTGACGCGCTTGACTCGGACGCCGGAATAGAGGCTGGCCAATTCGTTCCCGCCGACGGCATAGACGTGCCGCCCGGCAATGCTGTTGTTCATGAGAAACGCCGCCGCAAGGACGCACGCGATCATGATGAACGCGGGCACGGGGTACAGGCCGCCTATATTCATGCCGACAAAGCCGTGAGTGAGCGATTCGGGAAAATTGCGCAGCGTCTGGCCGCCCGTCATGACAAAGGCGATGCCGCGGTAAATCGCCATGGTGCCGAGCGTGATGATGAAGGGGTGAACGCCGAGTGCCGTGATCATGACTCCATTGGCAAGGCCGCAGACCGCGCCGGTGCCGAGGCAGATCAACACTCCGGCAGGCAGAACCCAGGCCGCCGATGCGCCTGCGGCTTCGCCCGACGGACCAACGGCCTGAAAAAACAGCCCCGCGGTGACGGCCGACAGGCAGTAAACGGATCCGATCGATAGATCGATTCCGCCTGAAATGATGACGAGCGTCGCGCCGATCGCCATGACGGCCCAATAGGCGGTCTCTTTGTAGAGCAGGTCTTGGCTGGCCAGTTGGAGAAACGTGTTAACCCGGACTCCGTCCCGCTCGACCGAACCACCGAAGGCCGCGAGCGCGACATAGAGAATAAAGACGACACACACCAGGCCGGCTTGTTGGGAACGAATCAGATTTTCAATTCGGTTCGCCGCCATGAGTGCTCTTGGTCGCCGCTGCCGGACGTTGACGCCGGCGGACGGATTGTGTCGAACAATTCGGCTCGTGTAAATGAAGTAAAACGTTTAATATGCCGGTTGTCTCTACTGCATCCGTCCATGACACGCTTCTGTTCGGAGGTCGCTCCATGCGCTCCCGGCTGCTCGCTGCGTTTGTAATGGTGATTCTACCGTGCGTCGCTGCCGCACAGGAGTCGGCTTCGCAGCCCGGCGCCGGCGCGATCGTCAACATCGGCCGCGCCCGGTTCACTGCGTTAACACCGTGCCTGATTCGATTGGAGTGGTCCGCGGACGGTCGTTTCGAGGATCGACCGTCGCTGGCATTCATCGACCGCACGCCGGCGGCCGCCTTCGAACACATCGTCGATCCTTCCGGCATGCACGTCCTGAAAACCTCAAGCGTGTCTGTTCGGTATCGCGACAACGGCAAACCCTTCGACAGGCACAATCTGTCGATCACTCAGGTGTTTGAATTCAACAAGCGACCGCACGTTTGGACGCCGGGCACGCCGGACACCGGCAACCTGCTGGGAACCTGTCGAACGCTTGATGGTGTCAATGGCGCGACGCCGCTTGAAAAGGGAATTCTCTCCCGGGACGGCTGGGCAATCGTCGATGATTCAGACAGGCCGGTCTTCGACAAGCTCGACGGCCGGCAATGGTTTGCCGAGCGCGCGGATGCAGCCGCGCTGGATTGGTACTACTTCGGCTATGGGCATGAATACAAAAAAGCGCTCGGCGATTTCACGAAGATCGCCGGGAAAATTCCACTGCCGCCGCGGTTTGTATTCGGAGCGTGGTGGTCGCGTTACTGGGCCTATCGCGATGCGGAACTGCGCGAGCTTGTTGCCGAATTTAAGGCCAATGGGGTGCCGCTCGACGTGCTCGTCATCGACATGGACTGGCACCTCGATGGATGGACCGGTTACACATGGAATTCGCAGTACTTTCCTGATCCGGAGGGCTTTCTCAAGTGGGCTCATCAGCAGGGCTTGAGGGTGACTCTGAATCTGCATCCCGCAGACGGGGTCGGCAAACATGAGAGGGCGTTCCCCGATGTCTGCAAGGCGATGGGCCTCGACCCACAAAAGATCGAGCGCGTGCTGTTCGATTGTACCGATCCGAAATACATGGACGCCTATTTCAAATATCTGCATCATCCCTTGGAGAAGATCGGCGTCGACTTCTGGTGGATGGATTGGCAGCAGGGCACACACACGAAGATCAGAAATCTCGATCCGCTGATCGCGCTGAATCATCTCCACTGGCAGGACATGGTTGACCGCGAAGGGGAAACCGGCAGGAGGCCGCTGATCTTCAGTCGGTGGGGCGGCCTGGGTAACCATCGCTATCAGATCGGCTTTTCCGGTGACACTTTCTGCAACTGGCCTTCGCTCGCATTCCAACCCTACTTCACCGCGACGGCCGGCAATGTGGGCTATGCCTATTGGAGTCACGACATCGGCGGCCACCAGCCGGGGCCGGTCGATCCGGAGCTGTATGTGCGCTGGATTCAATGGGGCGCCTTGAGTCCCATCCTCCGCACCCACACGACGAAGAATCCGCTGGCCGAGCGACGAATCTGGAAATTCCCGACCGAGTATTTTGAAGCCGCGAGAAAAGCATACCAGTTCCGCTACGAGCTGATCCCCTACATCTACGCGATGGCCCGACGGTGCCACGACACAGGCATTCCTCTCTGCCGGCCGCTTTATTATGAATGGCCGGAGATGGAGGAGTCGTACGCGTGGAAGAACCAATACATGTTTGGTGACGACCTGCTCGTATCGCCCGTTGTGGAGCCAGCCGACCCGATCAGCGGCTGCGCGATGGTTGAGGTGTGGCTTCCGCCCGGGAAATGGGTGAACTGGTTTACAGGCCGGCGGTATGAAGGCCCTGCGACCGCGCGGTTGATTGTCCCGCTTGACGAAATCCCGCTCTTCGCCCGGGCCGGAGCGAAGATTCCGCTCGGCGATCGCATGTCAAAAGGTGGCGACGACGACCCGAGGCCGATCCGCGCACGTGAATTCGACCTCAGTAGTGCGACCGCGGCGGATAAGGATGAATCCGCATACCTGTCGCTCCTGGCGGAGATTGAATCACGTCTGGGACCCGATCCGGCGCAGCCTGAGGGCGGCCTCGACACCCGGACGTGGAATCTCGTCACTCGGTTTCTTGAATCCGATGAAGACACCCGGATCAAACAACGACTGATGACTCGGCTGCTGGGCATCTACCGACGAATGAAATACACACCATCCAAAGGGCCGGACGAGCCGGATACCGTGACAGTCGAATGGGAATTGACCCGCGGTCAACTCGGCCTCGGTAACTGGACCGCGGAGGTCGCATTCTTGCAGGGCGATCGTTCTATCCAACCGCTCAAGGCCGTGTCCGGACGAACATCCGGCGGCGGCTTGTCGTCGGTCGTCTTTCCGATCGAACCCATCACGCAGACAACGGTCCTCGAAGGGCGGCTGACGCTCCGCAACAAGGCCCGCAGTCTTACACTGCCATTGACCCAGACACTTCTGCCCTCCATCGGCGCCTGGCAGATCCTCGGTCCTTTCGATGTGCCTTTCGCCAAATCCTTTGACACCCAACTCCCCCCGGACGAGAAAATCGACCTCGCCGCCGAATACGAGGGAAGGGATGGCCGAAAGATCAAGTGGCAACTCGTCGAGCGCCGGATCACCCCCGAGTCCAACCTTGCCGACGAATTCTTCATCGACTTCGACGATGTCTTCGGCGGCCGGGTGTATGAGAGTGTGGCCTATGCACTGACCTACCTCGACGCCCCCGAAGACATGGACGCCGTCCTCGCCATCGGCACCGATGATGGCGCCATCGTGCGCTTTAATGGTGAAGAAGTCCTCCGCGTAAATGTCGGCCGGCCATACACATCAAAGCAGGACCGCGTGCCGGTGAGACTGAAGAAAGGTGAAAACGAACTGTTCCTGAAAATCAACCAGGGCGGCGGCGACTGGGGTTTCTGTGTCCACGTCGAATCACCGGACGGAAACCCGCTGCCGGCAATACGTGCGACAGCGAAGCGATCCTGATTGCTCAACGGGTTTCAGACGCCGACCTGGTGCCACGGGCGACGCTTGAATCGCCAGATGGTACTAAATAAACTATTAAGCTGACCGGCGCCGGAGTGCCGAGAGTGGCTTCTTGTATCAGCACTGGATATTGAATCTGGAGTGATTCTATATGACGACGATTCGTCCATCTTCTCGTCTGCATATTTGGAGTGTTTCGGTTGTTGTGATCACGGGTGCGTATTTTGCGAACGATCTGTTTGCGGCATTCGACATCCCGGATTCCTGTCGCGCTGGAAAAGGAACATACACCGGCGCATTGTCCGGCGAGGTCACCTACTCGACATGCCTTCAGGACGGCATTGAGAAGATCAGCCTCCGATTCGCCGGAGAGTTTGCGGGCGAAGTAGGCTTTGCCGGCACTCCGGCGACGATTTATGCGAATCGCACTCCGTCGGACAGCGGGGCCATCACCATTGATAGCTCCTCTTCAAGACGACGCGCCAGAATCATTGCACAATTCGGCTCCTGCGGAATCACCGGCTCCTGGGAGATCATCGATCCCGACACCGACGAAGTCCTCTTCTCCGGAGACTTCGACGCCACAGGCACCGGGGCTGGCATCAATTGTGATCCGCAGGCAAATGCCGGCGGCAGCACCGGTGGCGGGTCCGGCGTTTGCGGCGCATTGGGTGGAAGCATGACGCTTACGGTCGTGTCAATGGCGATGACTATCTTCTGCGCCCCCCTCCGCCGACGGTTTCGGTCGCGACTATAATGCGGCCGAATGACTGAAGAATGCCCCGCTGCTTCCAGTACCTTGCCGGATCTCCCTGCCCCGCGCGAATCGCGCTGGTGGCTATCGATTCCGATGGTCAGCATGGCGCTGATCCTGCTTTACCCGGTCGGTCTCGTTGCGCTCATCCGCCGCCGCAGCCGCCGCCGCTGGACAAAAGTTCTGGCGGCATTGGCCGCGCTGCCGGTATTCGTGCTCGTGATGCTTGTCTCATTACAGCGTTACTGGGAATTCGACGGCGGCATGTCATTGGCCGGGTTCCGCCTGGATTTCTCAAAGGGCTCCGCGCAGTTTGAACGCGTCGAATCGCATCGCCGACATCAACCGTCGCCGGCAAGTGAAATGGGCGTCTCAAACTCCGGGGTGAATTCCGCCGTCGAGGCAGTCGATCTTGCCGCATTATCCTGGCCGGCGTTTCGCGGCGAATATCGTGACGGCGTTGTTCGCGACGGCACGGTGATTTCGCTGGACTGGCGGAAAGATCCGCCCAGGGAGCGATGGCGACAGCCCGTCGGTGAGGGCTATGCTTCCTTCGTGCTCGGCGGCGGCCGGCTCTACACCATCGAACAGCGCCGCGATCAGGAAGTCATCGCGTGCTACCTCGCCGACACCGGCCGCGAGTTGTGGACGCAAGGTTACGACGCCTACTTCAAAGAGCAACTCGGCGGCGACGGACCACGGGCCACCCCCACGCTCGACGCAGACCGCCTCTACGCGCTCGGCGCAGCCGGACAACTGACCTGTCTCGACATCGCCGATGGCCGAATCGTCTGGACGCGAAACATTCTGACCGGCTTCGGCGCCGAGAACCTGCAGTGGGGCATGAGCGCGTCACCCCTGATCGACGGTGAGCGACTCATCGTCACCAATTCCGGGGCCGGCGGCGGCTCCATCATGGCCTATCGGAAAGCGGATGGAACGCTGATCTGGCAATCCGAAATGGGCAAACAGGGCTACTCATCGCCGATCGTCGCAACGCTCCTCGGGCGCCCGATGGTGCTCAACTTTGCCGCGTTTGAACTCAACGGCCTCGATCCGCAGACAGGCACGCGCCTCTGGTCGTTCCCGTGGGCGACCGGAATGGGCATTACCTGCTCCCAGCCGATCGTTGTTGATGATGCACATGTGTTCATTTCTCTCGGCTATGGAATCGGCAGCGCGATGGTGGAGTTGACACAGGCCAATGGAAAAATCACCGCACGCCCGAAATGGACCAGCACACGGCTGAAGAACAAGTTCACCTCCTCCGTCATTCACGATGGTGCAATCTACGGCCTCGACGAAACGGTCATGGCGTGTCTTGATCTTGACACTGGAAAGCTCAACTGGAAGGGAGGACGCTACGGCTACGGATCCGTTCTGCTCGTCGGCGATCATCTGCTCGTTTTCGGCGAATATGGCGAACTCGCGCTGGTCCAGGCGACTCCGACGGAACACCGCGAGATCGGCCGAATCCGGATTCTCGAAGGAAAGTCGTGGAACAACGCCGCCCTCGCCGGAGGCCTGCTCTTCGCGAGAAACCACAAGGACATGGTCTGCTATGACCTTCGTCCCGCCGCACAGCGCTGAGCCAATCGCCGCGCGGGCTCACCCTTCCAACGCAGCTTCAAGCGATTCGGCCAGCCGCGCGGTCAGGGCGGCACGGCTGAACTCGCGAAACGATGCGTCCAGCTCCATCGCCGGTGCGGGACGCCCTGCCCGATAGGCGCGAATCCGCGTGATCTGCTCCGCGATCCGGTCCGCGTCGCTAATCGGCGCGAAGAACGCACGATCCGGCACGAAACGCTCTAATATCGCTCGATCGTTGCTGCCGGGTTCCTCTTCCAGACATAGAACCGGCAAGCCCGATTGCAGATACTCGAACAGCTTCGCACTGGCGCCCCAGTGGCCGACATAGGCGCCAGTCAGCAGCAACAGCGCGTCGGCCGCTTGCATCTCGCGAAGCGCCCCGTTTCTCGGCAGAAGCCCGGTCGTTTCAACGAGCCTGTTCAATCCGAGTGATGCGACATAGTCGTGCGAAAGATTGCCGACGAATCGAAAGAGAATGTTGGACAGTCGCGGGTCGTCCGCGACACGCTTGAGCGCCGCCAGAAACAGCTCCGGACGATTTCGGGCGATCACCGTCCCGACATGCGCGATCACCAGTCGATCGTCAGGGTCACGGCGCATCGGCTCCGGCGCCGCTGCCCCGCCGCGTGTCGCACCATCGCGCGAGCTCACTTCGTAGCCGTTCGGAATCACAATCACCTTCGCCCGCGGGATACCCTGTTCCTGCGCGATCGCATCCGCCATCGGTTCCGATACCGCAACGATTCGATCCGCCCGGGCGACCGCCAGGCGCTCCAGCCGCTCATGTCGTCGCCGCGCAAGCTCGAATCGGGGTTCATAGCCGCCCGGACCAAACCACCGATCGCGATAGTCCAGGACAAACTTCGCGGGGGACTCAATTCGCAACGCGGCCCATACCGTGCTCGCCGGCGGAAATGTCGCAAACACGACATCAAAGGAGATGGACCGCGCCAGTTCCGCCCCGGTTGCGGCGGCGCGCCGTGCCCAGCGCCCGAAACGATCCGGGAAGATCAACTCTCGCGCCAGACGCTTCCATTTCGGAGGTTTCACCCGCGGATCAAAGTCGCCAAAGGGTCGATCGCTTCCCCGCGGGTCTTCGACCGCGTGCAGCGTGACCCCCGGCGCGGAAACGTCGAACGCGGTATTTCGATCAGCCTCGGCTTCGGCAACCGCCGCGCCAACACCGCCCGTGCGGACAGCCGTCAATACGTGGACATCCCAGCCATGTGCCGGCAGATACTGTGCGAGACCTGCGATCCGCTCGGCTGCTGCGCCGACCTCCGGCGGAAACCAATAGGAGACAATCAGGATGCGCCGTCTTGCAACTGGCAGGGTGTCGCTCACGATTCAGCATTTAACGGTTTGTGACCCCGCGCGTCTATTGGTATCGTGATCCCCGACGCGGAATGCCCAGACTCAGCCGATTGGACAGCCATGGCGGATCTTTCCGGCCTGCATCTTGTCATTGTCCCAGCCTGGTGGCCGTCACCCGAACAGCCGTCGGCCGGCATTTTCTTTCGCGACTACGCACTGGCCTTTGCCGATTCCGGCGCGCGCGTGGGCGTCGTCTATCCGGACCTGGTCAGCCTGCGACATGTGCTTGGTCGGTCGAGCGGTGAGAGCGCGTCGCCGTCCGGTTCGGCGAAATCGCCAAGGGCGCCGCTCGTGCCGCATGTTGAACAGGAGTCTCTGCGAGACGATATCCCGGTGATTCGCATCCGAGGACTGCATACCGCGCTGGGCCAGCCGCGACTTCAGATGTGGCGCTTTCGGGCATGGCTTCGCCGCGGATTGGAGGCCTATCGAAGCCTGCATGGTAATCCGGAAATATTGCATGCGATGTGCTCGATTCCGGCGGGTTGGGCCTGCACCGCCCTTTCGGATGCCATCTCCCGGCGCGTCGTCATTACGGAGCACTTCGGTCCGTTCGCCGCCCTGATGAACCGGCGCGCCGGCGAGCCCTTCGTCCGAGAGGCCATCACGCGAAGTGCCGCCATCGTGACGGTCAGCGAGTTCAACCGCGACGAAATGGGACGCTACGGCTTGGGCCGCGAGATCGCGGTCTGCGGCAATCCCGTCGCTCGTGAGTTTCTTGAGGCGCAGCGGCCAGCGTCCGCGATTCCCGATACAACATATCGACCGCCGCGCGCACTGCGGGCGCTGTTTGTTGGTCGCCTCACCGAGGAAAAGGGCGTGCGCGAACTGGTCCACGCCGCAATTGAGGTCGGCACAACCGCGCCGATCGAGTGGCGATTTCTCGGCAGTGGGCCGCTCGGCCCGCACATTCGGAAATCATTCGAAGCGGCCGCTTTGTCCGGGCGGTCGCCTTCGGCGGCATGCGTCGACGCGCTCGCAGCGAGCATGCCGCTCACGGCGACGTGCCGCCTGCTCGGCGAGGTGTCCCGCGAGCGTGTCCGCGACGAAATGCTCAACGCGGATTTTCTTGTGATCCCCAGTCACGGTGAGACATTCGGGATGGCCGTCGCAGAGGCGCTGTGCGTCGGGTTGCCGGTCATCGTCACGCGCGGGACGGCCTGCGAGCGGTTCGTGAACGAAACCAACGGCCTGCATGTGGCGATGCGGGACGTCGACGGGTTGCGGACGGCGATCGACCGGATGGCGCGTACGATCGACAGCTACGATCGCGAACGCATCGCGGAAGCCGCGCGTGTCCGATTCGCTCCGCAGTCGGTTGCCGCATTTTATGGCACGATCTTCCGAAGGCTCGTCGAATCGCCGCCGAGTGGGCATCCCTCCGCTTGATCAATGCCCGGGTCGATCCGTCTGATCGATGCGCCTGCTTTGACATTTCGGCCTTCCGCCGTTTCGCTATCGATCCATGTGTGGAATCGCGGGAATCCTGCTGAGCGAAATGAACCCGGCCGCCCCCGGCTGGCTGACCACGATGACGCAGGCATTGCACCATCGCGGGCCGGACGACGGCGGCGCCGTCGTTTTTGGCCAGAATGGCTCTCCGGCCGTCGCCCGCGTACTGGGCGGTCCGGCTGACACGGTGGACTGGCAGTATCTACCCACAAAGCTGGGGCTGGGCGCCCGAAGACTCGCGATCGTCGACCTGACACCTGCAGGGCATCAGCCGATGTCCACGGCCGACGGCGGAACCTGGCTTGTCTTCAATGGCGAGATATACAACCACGCGGCGCTGCGCGAGGAATTAACGGCACGCGGCATGACCTTCGCCGGTCATTGCGACACCGAAGTGCTTCTGGCCGCGTACCGCGCGTGGGGGCCGGATTGCTTCAAGCGGCTCGACGGCATGTGGGCTGTCGCAATCGTCGACTGGTTCGCCGGGCGATTGGTGCTCTCGCGCGATCGCTTCGGCATCAAGCCGCTTCACCTTGCGAAGTTCGATTACGGAATCGCCTTTTCATCTGAGATTCTGCCGCTGCTGAACCTTCCCGGTGCGCGCCGCGGCGTGAACGAAGCCCGTCTGCGGGATTTTCTTTACGATGGCCGCATCGATCACACGGATCAGACGCTCTTCGATGGAGTCGGCTCCCTGCCGCCTGGTTGTTACATCGAATTGGACGTACGTGCCCGGGGGGCGATCGATGGCCGTGGGACGACTCATCGCTATTGGCGGGCGGACTACGCGGAACATCCGGGGGTCTGCGATGAGACGATCCACGCCGAGATTCGCGACACGCTATCGCAATCGGTCCGCAGCCACCTTCAAGGCGATGCCCCCATCGGCACCTGTTTGTCGGGCGGCATCGACAGCTCTTCAATTGTCTGCCTGCTTCACCGGATGCGCGCGGACCGGTCGTTGACCGACGCACCCCTGACCCAGCACGCCTTCACTGCGGCATTGCCGGGCGATGCGCTCGATGAACGGGGCTATGCCGACAGGGTCGTCGCGGCCTGTGAAGGTCTCGATTCGCACGTTGTGACTCCCTCCCCGGAGGGGTTGATCGAAGCGATGCCGTCGCTCCTGCGGCACCAGGAACAGCCGTTCGCGCTGCCGAATGTGTACATGCAATGGGAGATCATGCGCTCGGCCCGTTCCGCGGGCATCAAGGTTCTGCTCGACGGGCAAGGCGGCGATGAAATCTTCTGCGGATACGAAGGGCACATTCCGGCGTTCCTTGCGCATCTCGTCGCTCAGGGGCGCTGGTCCGATTTCTTTCGCGAAATGCGCGCTGCGAGGCGGATGCACTTCGCCGAAGGCGGGTTATGGCCGCATGTGATCGCCGCGATGCTGTCCGATCGTCGTCGGGACGATTGGCGGCGGCGAAAGCTTGCGCGGCGTCAACCGTGGCTTTCCACGGAGTTGCTGGACGTGGAGGAGCCGGAAGGAATATGCGACGAAATTGGGATCCAGGCGCCGCCTGCCGACGACCCGCCGGAGGGCACGCCCGCCGTTCTGCGGCGCGCATGGAGCATTTTTCGGCGCGAGAGCCTGCCGGCGCTGCTTCGATTCGAGGATCGCAGTTCGTCGGCATTCTCGCTTGAGGCGCGTGTGCCGTTTCTGTCGCGCGCGATGGTCGAACTGGCGATGTCCATTCCGATGGAGTCGAAGATACGCGATGGTGTGCTCAAGGCGCCCCTTCGGTCCGCCATGAGGACGATCGTGCCCGATGCCGTCCTCGACCGCACTGACAAACTGGGATTTTCGGTGCCGATCGTCTCCTGGATGCGCGGCGGCCTGCGCGCGTGGTGGAGCGATCTGGTCGCTTCTCGCAGCTTCGCCGATCGGGGCTGCTTCGATGTGAAAAAACTCAAGTTGCTCACTACCAGACTCGATGCCGGCGATTCGTTCGCCGCGCGAAGCCTCTGGCGGGCCGCACTCGTCGAGCACTGGGCGGGAATTTTTCTCGACGGCTGATCCGCTTCGGCATTTCAGGAATTCGCGATTAGAATCTGAATGTCGGCGCCGGAACATTGTCGCGGCTTGCGGCAATTTTCTGATCGTCGCATGATGTTTCGTATGCGTTCTCCAATGCAACCCTACTCACGAAAGGAGAATTTTGTGTCAACTCGCCGCGAATTTCTCAACGAAGTCACTGCACTGACAGGCCTCACCGCGGCTGCAAGCCTCGCGATGCTGCCCGATTCGCTCTTCGGCCCGGAGACGGCCGCCGCACTCCAGCCCGATGCCCGCCGTCGAATGCCGGAGCCTGCTCACTCCAGCGAGTTCACGCTGCCCCCGCTGCCCTATCCACCGGATGCGCTCGAGCCGTTCATTGATACCGAAACAATGCGGATTCATCACGGTCGACATCATGCCGCATATGTGGCCGGCCTGAACGCGGCGCTGAAGGGTCTTCGAGAAGCCCGGATGTCCAATGACTATTCAAACATCCAGCAGTTGTCACGATTGCTTGCGTTTCATGCCGGTGGTTACTACAACCACATCATTTTCTGGAACAACATGGCGCCCGCAGGCAAGGGGGACGCGCAGCCCGACAGCCCCCTGTCCCGCGCCTTGGCACGCGATTTCGGCAGTCCGGCCAAGTTCCGAGCGCACTTCAGCGCAGCCGCGGCGGCCGTCGAAGGCAACGGCTGGGCCGTGCTCGGATACCATCCGGCGCTGCGCCGCCTCCTGGTCATGACGTTGATGAACCAGCAGGACCTGGCGACGGTCGGTCTCGTTCCGTTGCTCATGTGCGACGTCTGGGAGCACGCCTACTACCTGAAGTACCAAAATCGCCGCGTTGATTACATCTCTGAATGGTGGAACGTCGTGAACTGGAGGGATGTGTCCGAGCGCTACGAGGCCGCGCTGAGCACGCGCCGCGGCGACCGTCGGTAGGATCCCGCGCCGCCGAACACATCAACGCGAATTCAGCGTCTTCCAGCTGAGCCGGGTCGGATGGCCTTGCTGGTCGAGTTTCAGGATGATCGGCCAGTCCAGTTCCGGCGCGTGCTCGCCCGCGCGCAGTTGGCGGCCGTTACACCAGTGAATCACGATCGCGCCGCCATCCGGCAATTGCCGAAGAATCGTCGCGCGAACGCCGAAGTCCTCACGCGGTTTCAGCGGCGGAACCGGCGGCCGCTTCGTCGGTACGGGCGGCATGAACAGGTCATTGAACTGAACGGGAAGATCAACTTCCCGTCGCGCTCGATAGCGCATGTAGGCCGAGATCGCGTCATCGCCGGGCCAGTTCGCCACGGCGCCGGTGTAAAACGCGCTCGATTGCCTGCGCTGGATCGCGAAATCCTCGCCGATGTTCGGCGTGATGAGCTCACCGGCGGCGCCCGCCACGCTGAAGCGGAACGGAAACGAATAGGCCGCGTCGAATTTCGCGCGGTCCGCGTCCGTCATTTTGTCGCGAATGTCCCGGCCCATGCCGACCAGCACCGGATGCCAGTTGTTGTTGATGTACCAGACGCTGCCGACCATCTGCTCGGGCCAGCCGGATTCGTCGCAATGATCGAGCATGAATTTCAATCCGCGAATCGCCCCGTCATCCGCCATCGGATCGCACGGCAAACCCAGTGCCCGCTTGATCTCGACCAGGCACAGCGACACCTTGCCGTATCGATACGGCCATGCGACGTCGCCGCGCCGCAGCCGGTCCAACTCGCGTGCGAGGACAGGCCGGAGAACGTCGCGGGCTTCGGCGTGCAGGGCGGCGACGCGGGACAGGGTGATGATGACCGGCTCGGGATTCGTCACGAACAACTGATAGTCGCGCTTGTCGGCGGACAGTGCCGACAGTTCTGCACCTGGCCACTGCCCGGCGATTCGGCGGCACGCCGCGAGCAACTCCCGCTCGAACGTCTTGTCACCCGTCAGCGCCTGATAGGTTGCGGCCCAGTGGGCGCACTGCACCGCCTGTTCCATTGTCGCGGCATTCGAAGCGTACCGCGCCGCCCACGAGACCAGCCCCGCCCGGCGATTGGCGATGAATGCCGGTGCGTCCGGGTGCTGCCGCGCGACCGCCAGCGTGTCGCGCGTATAGCGAGGGCCGATACTTGTGATTTGCCCTGCCGCGACAATCGCTTGCGTACTGACGGCGCCGATTCCCGCGATTGCGAGCATGCGGCCGAGCCGACGCATCCCGGGTCGCTGTTTGTTGGTAGGCGTAAGCTTCACTGAGGATTCTCCGGTCACATCGCAATTTAGCATCGAACCTATTCTGAAGCTTGCTCACTGAATCGGACGGCTTGGGCACACCTTGGGTTGTTAGACATTAACATTCTGTAAGAAAATGAGTTGTGAATTCATAGCGCGCGCAGGAAAATCTGGCATAAAGAAAAATGGGGATTTTTCGCGTAAGGCTAGGAAATGGCGTAGGTTACGTTCGGGCGAGATTTTGTCATAAAAGCGGATAATCGGATAAAAAACGGGGGGATTTTGTCACAAAGGCGGATTTGCGCTTTCGCCGCAAGCTGTTTGAAAAATAAGGAGTTACGCGCGGAAATGATAAAACCTGCGCGCATCCGAATGTCCGGCAAATGTCCGGACATTTGCGAAGGGCGAGGCGTTTCGGGCCGGTGCCGTGGTGACCAAGCCGGGCGGCACAAGGGGCCGCGTGGTGTGCATCGCGTTTTTCAAACCGGGCGGCGGAGCGCCGTTGAGCTACCTTGTTCGCACCGACGCGGGCGAAGAAATCTGGTCGGCTCGGTTCACGCGAAGGGCCGGGTGACTGCTTCATAGCGCGGCCTCCTCTTGAGGGATGCGGGGGGCGGCGTCGGCTTCGATCGCGGCGACGGCCGCGAGCAGGCAGTGGATGCCGACCGGGACGAGCTTGGCGTGGTAGAGCGACATCGGGGTGTCATTCGATGCGATCTCGACCCGGCTTCGAAGGATGATCGGACCGGTGTCCGCGCCTTTGTCCGGCCAGAAAATCGAGACGCCGGTGAACGTGTCGCCGGCCTTGATCGCGGCGGCGACGGCGCGCTTGCCGCGGTGCCTCGGCAAGAGCGACGGGTGAAAGCAGATCGACCCGCGCGGGCATGCGCTCAGAACGGCCTCGGAGAGCAGCCGCGAGACGTTGGCCAGGACGAGGAGTTCCGCGCCGGAGCGTCGAAGCGGATCGCCCGCGTTCAGCGCGATCAGGTCGGATGAAACCTGAGCAATGCCGAACGAGGCCGCGGCAGCGGCGAGCGGATCGGCTGTCATCTAGTTCGACGTTGACGAGACTCCAACCACCTCATGACCAAACGCAACGGCCGCGCGAAGGAAGACGGCCGCGAACCGGGACTCGCCCATGATGAAAAGTCTCATGTGCGGTCTCCGATGTATCGAAATCCAAGAACGGCTCGAAGGTGACCACCAAACGTCGGCACGTTGTGGCCGGCCGCGTGTCGGCGGCTTCCCGCCTTGCCGGCACGATCGGACTTTTCGCCGATGCGCGCCGTGGTGAGAACCCATCGTTCGTCACGGCGCAGCGCCGCGGCGAGGCCGGGGTGGCTCGTGTGGATGATGCTGGTCATCCGCTTCGCGTAGCGATTGCGGCCGCGGAAGTAACGTTCGGCCATGTGATTCAGAAACGCCATGCCGACGCCCGCGCCCTGCCATTCGGGCATGACCACCAATCGGCTGAAGCGCACGCTCTTGACGCCGCACGTTGGCGCAGCGGCGAGATGGACGATGGGCTCGCCCTCCACGTATCCGACAAAGTTCGTTGCACCTGCCATGAGCGGAAGCTTCAAGTAATGATGCGGCTCAAATAGTCGCCACATCGACCAATTCGTTTGACGGACTTCGATCGTGATTTCGGGCCGTCGCCGAAGCAACCTCCTTGCGAAGGTGCCCTTCGCGGCGTCGAAAATCCAATCGGGCTGAAGCCAGTCGGTGACATCGCCGTGGCATGTGACGGCCACGAACTGACCGGCTCGCCGCCGCCACGCCTTACCGAAAGCATGGGCCGCGACGCGGGCCACCTTGCGGTCGAGGGCGGACGTGAATTCATCCAGCCACACGCGATCGCCGGCCTCGAGCAAGAGCCGGGCGAGTTCGGCCCGGAACTTTTCACCGACCGAAAGAACGTCGAACGGCCTGAGCCAGGACGGGCAACTGCCAAGTCCGACCGCGGATAGCGCGGCGACGGCGTCATTGAACGGCACGCTCGCGCCAATCTGGTCGATGATGGGACCGCGCGTCCAGACAAATCGACTGTGTTCGCAGTCGGTGCCGAACGCCTCGCGAGCGAGCGTGCTTTTCCCTGACCCACTCGGACCGACGATGAGGCCGACGCGCCAATCTGATTCGTCGGTTGGAAGTTCGGCGCGAAGCGTGAACGTGCTGCCCTGATCGGGCGTGACGTTGAAGAGCGAGCGGACGCGGGCTGCCCGGTAGCTCGACGGAATTTTGCAGCTGCGAGAAACATCGTATGTCTTCATAGGACCAGCACCTTCGGCTCAAGGCCGCTCTTGCGCAGCCGGTTGTAAAGCCGGCGCTGGTCTCGTTCGTTCCTGCACTCGATGGCCACGGCGAACCGCGGCTGATAACGAATGCCCTTTTCATCCGCGGCGTGCGGCCGCGTAGTTTTCCCTTTCTTCACTTCTCATGCCTGCATTCTCCGGTGCCGATTTGTGGGCTGTTGGGGAAATAGCCCGGCGCGATAAATCCGGTGCTCGTAACACCGCGTGGGTTCGGCCGGTGCCGCCCCACGCGCCGGGCCTTTTCACTTCGCGGACTTTTGAACCTCCTGGATCGGTTGCTTTGACGCAATCTGCGCCGCGCGTTCAACGCCGAACCGCGCGACGAGCTCGGCGGCGATCGCAAGCCGCAAGCTGACTTTGATCGGTGAATCCTTCATGGGCCGTAGCGCACCCAACGCATAATTCATGATCGCGGCCCATGCTTTGCGGTTGGACTTTGGCAACGCTTCGATCGCGTCGAGGTGGCCGATCAGAATGTCGTAATGTTCGTGCAGTTTTTTATGGTCTCGGCCGTTGCCTCGTGCGGCTATGGCGCGAAGGCCAGACAAGTACTCGCGGATCGTGGGCGGATTATCCGTCCTCGTGCTGGCAATCGTGTTGACGTGGCGAAGCCAGCCACGGTCCGTGATGAACGCCATTGCTTTGTCATATCGCACTCGATCTGCGACGGATTGCCTCTTCTCGGCGATCTCTGCGGGGGACGGGGCGGCGTGGCCGCGGCGCTTACCGACGCGGGCGAGTTGCTTGTCGATGTTCTTGTCGACCGCGTCCTTCATCCAATCGGGGAATGCCAGGAAGCGGCCGTTGCACTTCTCCTTGATCCACGGATCGGCGGCATAGGCGCGGATCGCGACGAGCACATCTTCGGCGGACATCTTTTCGCCATCATTCAGCGGGCCGCTGATCCATTTCAGCGCGTGGACGGCGAGGAACATATTGTGCTTGGTCTTGTTGGCGCGGATGCCGAAATTGGCGAACGCCTCGTTCCAGACTTCGATGCAGCGCAGGGCGAAGTCGCACTCGGCCCTGGTCCATGAGTCGCGCAGGTGCGATGCCGAGCGGGCGGCATCGGCGGCGGCGGTTTGAAGGCCGGGGAGAGCGGGTTGTTTGGCGGTCTGGGTCAAGGTTCGCATTCCCAGTTTTCTAAATCCTCGTTCCACTCGTGTTCGTCGTCGTCGTCGAAGTCATCGTCGTCGTTGCGATCATCACAATCCGGACAGCCAAGGCACTCGACCCCGCCGTGCCAATGGCAGACGCAGAAGTCGCCGCCGCATTCGCAATGAATCACGCCGTCGCCGCCGCAGCGGTCGGGCAGGTCTTCGTAGTGCGGATTTTCGACACCGCACCAGCATGGGCCATCATCCTCGTCCAGATCGATCACCTCGCATTCGTCGCAGCCTGGACAGGGTTGATCGTCGATGGTGCCGGTGCCGTGGCAGTGGTCGGTCAGGGTTTTCTTTTCGGCGTTCATCATCTCGCTCATTTCATACAGTGAACTCGCGATGAGCCTGTCTCTGCCGGGTCGCAGTCTTTACAAGTGCAGACGTTCACGGGAACAATTCCATGATTGATTCCGCGTGCTGAATTGCAGGGACAGCCATCCGCGATCCTGGCATTGCCTTTAACCAGCGGTTTGCCACATCCACGGCATGACTCGCCGGTGGGTTCAAACATCAGTTCTTCGACACATCGAATCAATTTCGCCCGTCCATCGGCGTCTTCAGTGTGATTGCAGCCAACGGCACGCGCGACGCCTTGAATGCACGACAAAAGTTCCGCTTCGCGGCCTGACTCGGCCTGCGTGAACTGGGCCAATTCGAGAAATAGCTTGTCGATTGTCTCTGTCGTCACCTCGTCAATGCTCCTTTCAAAACGGCGCGCGTCGTTCCTCGCGCGGCTGGTTGGCGCGGTGTTGTTTGATCTTCACCTGCTTTAAGAGTTCGATGACGCGGACGGCGTCGCCGCTGGAATCGATTTTGTTCATGGGCCGGCCGTCCGTGAAATGCCGCTTCGAGAGCCAGTCGCTTAAGTCTTCCGCCTTCCAACCGAGTTCGCGGCGGAGTTCGTCGATCGTGTTCTTTTGCGGGCCGGTGGCGAAGGCGTAGACGCCCTTCGGTCGACGCGGCTTCGAGGGGCGCTCGAACGGCCGGCGATTCTCATAGTTGGGCGGCTGCTGCTTTTCGATGGCGTCGATGAGGATCGCGGCCTCGGCGATGGTCAAATCCTTGGTGGAGAATTTGCCGGTGGGCAGCATCGCGTGGACGGCGTCATTATCATGGCCCGCGCGGCGAGCGGCGGTCCAGAGCTTTTTGAGTTGTTCGGGCGTGATTAACTTCATAGCTTTCGCATGAATTCCTTCGCCTTGCTCACCTCGATTTCTAGTGCCTTAATCTTGTCACAGAGTTGCTCTTTCTCCTTCGCCCATTCAGCCTCCGTCTTGAAACGGAAGTCCTCGTTCATCTTCCGCGTTTCAGGTTCAGCGCCGGCAGCCACCATACATCGCTCGATCATGTCGGCGGCGAGCACTTTGTCGCGGACCGAGCGGCCGTAACTGGTGCCGTGGAATATCGCGGGCTCCTGTTGAAAGCAGACGATGATGACGATGTCCTTGTCGTGCTTCTCCGCGATCTCCTTCGCGACGGCGACGGGCACGGACTTGTAGCCGGGCGGCGGTTCGAATTTTTTGTTGCGTTTCAAGACTTTCCTCCATCAAACAGTTCGTCCTGGATGACCGGATTGCCGACGCCGAGCTTATCGCAGGCGGCGGCGAATGCTTCTTCATAGCCCTCGCCGACGCGGTCGTAGAGTGCTTTACGCATGGCATGGGGCAGTTTGAAATAGCACTTGCCACAGAAGGTCTGCATCCCCTTTTTCTTCCCCGCACAGGACGGGCAGACATCGGAACGGAGCGACCGCACCAGTCGGCGGGTTTCGCGCAGGGCGGCGGAGTCGGATGAATTCAGGCTCATTTACGCGCCTCCTCTTCGGTTTCGGGCATCACGTCGCTGAGCGTTCGGGCGAACTTCATGACTCGGATAAAGCGGCCGCACGGCGTCGGCTCATCGTCGTGGATGACCACGAAGAACCGGGTGCAGTGGTGGCACCAGAATTTATCGTTGTCGTCGTAGAATGAATCCGCGCCGCACTCGGGGCAGTTGAGGATCGAGATGTCCTCCGGGCCGCGATTCAGATGAAACGCATGCTCGACGCGCTTGTCGCTCCACGCCGACAGCGGCTCCTTCTTGGACCGGTCAAAGGCGCGTTCGATGCTGGTTTCCATTTCGTCGTCCGCGATGTCCGAAGCTTTGCGGAAGTCGATGACGATGGGCAGGCACGGCAAAATGCAAACATATAACGTGTTGCGATCTCGGTCCCAGAAAGCCCCGAGCCAGAGGTCGAACCATTTGAATTTCAGGGAGAGCTTCATTGGTTCTCCGGCCAGTCCATGACCAGCGATTTGCGGGTTTCGGGATTGCGGACAATGACCTCTGAATATCCAGCACGCCGCTTGCGCTGGATGCCGATGTAGGCCAGCAAGGCGCGATGCACCAAATCGCCGGCATCGACACAATCAAACTCCTTCACGGCCTTGTCGATCGTTTCCATTGCCTTCGGTGCCACGTCGAAGGCCACGCGAATCGGCGTTCGACTTTTGGCGGCGGGGTTTTCGAGAGTTGCATTCATTGCGGCTGTTCCTCCGTGCTAGCAGTTTGTCCCAGATGCCACGACGGCGGCATGGTTCGGACACAAGATTTCCCATACCCGGTTCGGGCGAACATCGTCTCGCGGATCGGCGGTCCAGCCGCCCTTGCGCAGGAATTCGAGCATGGCCGGCACATCGCCCTTTGTGGCCGACTCCGGAATGGTGACCGATGCTTCGCAACGCCCGTGGCCGCATCGCGCCATCTTGGTTTTCGGCGCGGGGGATGGCTGATAGGGTCGCCGCTGGACGCCGAGAATGTTCAGCCGCGCATCGACCGAACTGATGCAGCGCCCCAGGGCGCTGGCAATCTCATGCAGCCGCATGCCTTTATCGCGCATCGCGAGAAGGTCGGCATCATCCCGTTTTGTCCGGGCACGTCCTTTCATGGCGCAATAGTCACTCCCGTTGTTTTGGCGAAGGCGTTGTTGGCGCCGACGTGCGACTCGGTGATTCGCAGGTGCGTGGGATCGCCGTAGTAATGCAGGGTCCGAATGCCCTGCTCTTCCAATATGGCGGCAAATCCGAAGTAGCGGTAACGCGGCAGCGGCGGCATGGCCGGCTTGTCGATCGGCGTGGGCGGGCAGAAGAGATCATCCCAGTGGGCCGCGACGCCGAGCTCGTACAAGGCGCGCCAGCGCATGTAAGTGGAAATCTCGCCGGTGCCACGCCATTGACGCGGGTACCCGGTCCACAGCGCGTAGGGCTTCTCGCGGTTTTGCTCGCGATCTTCGCCGATCAGCGGGGCGCGGCCTTCCAATTGCCAGTAGAACGGAAAGAGATAAATCGCCATGAACGTTTTCCGCTCACCGGGCGTGAGGCGATGGCGCTCGTCCCAGAGCATTTGCACCAAGACCTCATTGAAAATCATGTACCAGGGCGAGCCGGAGAGGCTGAGATTCCAGCCCCATTCGTTGACCATGTTCCAGAGCATCCACCGGCCGCCCTTGTTCGCGCCGTAATCGGCGAGCGGATCGCACGGCACGCCGAGCGCCTGCTGCAAACGGACGCGGCACAGTGAGACTTTGCCGTAGTTCACATTCCATCCGTGCGTGCCGGTGCGCAGGCGCTCGAGCAGCGATTCGAGCAGCGGGCGGAGCGTGTTTCGGGCCTTGGGGCTGAGCAGCGCGATGCGGGCGAGTTTCAGGGCCTGCGGTTCGGGGTTGGTGACATAGACCTGATAGGCGTCCGGCACGGCCGGCCACGTGGTGACAATGAGCGGGCACTCGTTCAGGAGTTGCCATTCGTAGGACGCGTCGCCGGTCGCGGCCTGGTATTCGGCGGCGGCGACTGCACGGTCGATGCGATCGGCCACGCTGTAGGTGACCGTGGCCTTGCTCCAGCGGTCCAGCCAGATTTTGCGGTCGGCGATATAGCGCGCGGCAAGCGGGTGAGACGCGGCGACGCGGCACTTCTGCTGGTCAACAAAGGCTTGAATGTCGCGTCCGTCCGTCACGCCGTCGCAATTGAAGTCGGCGGCTTCGTCGCCGACGATGAGCTGGCAGGCGATATTGTCCGCTGACTCTTCGAAGGCGAAGGCGACGAGCGGAAGAAATGGGAGGATGAGCGCGGCCATTGTGGCGGCGCGATTGCGACGGTTGGGGTGTTTGGTGACTCTGCGTCTCATGGGTGGCACTCCTTTGCCTTTGAACAAATCGATTAGGAAATTGCGTCCGACGCCTGCCAGTATTCGCAAACGATGGCACGTCCAGGCGGAACCGCACACGCGACATCATCCGCCATCGCGATCGACAATCCGCGAAGCGAAGCGGCCAGCGTCTGCATCGCATCCAGCGTGGCTTGCTTTACGTCTCGCGATTTCTTTTGTGCCTTGGCCGCGCGAACGAGCGAACGCAAACGGAACTCCAACTCATCCAGTTCGGTGTCGGTGACAATGATCTGACTCATCCGTGAATCTCCTTTGCGTCTAGCCAACTGCACGGGCTTCGTATTCGCTGGCCATGTGCTTGCATGATGCCAGGCTCTTTTCGATCTTGTTCATGATCTCCTGGCTCTCGGTGCCGTGCGCAAAGAGCGTGTATCGCGTGGCCTCTCGGACCGCGTCCACGCCGATCAAAGCGCCGGGTTGCCTGCGGGTTCCGCGGACGATCTTCTCGAAAACATTGTTGCACGTGCGGAGCATGCCCGACTGCGGTGTGCAGGCGATGGCCTGAAAATACTCCTCGGCCGCTTTCGACAGCCGGACTTCGTTCGACCGGAAAATCGCCCTGATGTCTTCGAGCGAGAAGATGGGACGCTCGGTTCCACCGCTGCCGTCGATGCCGCGCGTCAAGTCCATCTGCATGCCAACGCGACTGGCAAACTGGTCATATCGCATCTTGCCCAGGCCGAGACGCATATCGCTTAGACGGGCGGTAAACTCCTGCGTGGCTAAAACAACGCAGGGAATGCCGCAGACGTCGGTGATGTCGCGGATGAGTTCGCAACAGCCGAAGTCCATGCGGTGGCCTTCGTCGATGATCAGGAGACGCCCCGAATCGCCGAGACGATCTTGCAGCGTGTCCATGTTGAGATTCATGTTGTGGCGGGGCTCGCCGCCCGATGCCGACACGACGGCACGTATCAGGCCCTGCCTTGTCGCCTTGCCGATGTCGATTCGAACGAGCAGCGACGACGGGTCATCGGCATGCAGTGCCTGCGCGCCGATCGACTTGCCGCAGCCGGCCGGGCCAAACCCAAGGGCGATGCGCGATGCGTCGAGCATGCGAATGCCGCCCGCTCCGCGCACGCGGCCGTTGGACTTGGCGTATTTCGAGAGGAAGAGAATCGTCTCAAAGACCGAGGTGGAATAAAAACCGAGCGGCCGCGATTCTCGGCGGCGGCGGTCATCATCTTCGATCCACGTGTTGAGTTGGCGAAGAACCGCGTCGGCCTCGCCCTTGTAAGTGCCGGCGAGTACCTCGCTGATCGTGTTGCTGGCACGGCCGATCGACCGCCCCACTTCTTTCTGAGTGAGTTTGTAATCGGCGATGTGGCGGGAAACGGCCTGCCTGATTTTGGCTCGCGCGGCTTCGTCGAGCTCGCTACCATCCGGCAACTTCACTTGCCTGGTCACTTTGCGGGCCTCCATGCCCATCGCCTGAACCATTTCAGGAGGTGCTACATCCATGTCACTCGCCGCTTCAGCCGGACATACCGGCTCCACCGGCTCGGCCGGCTTCTCGTTCTTCCTCATCCACGGCGGGAGCATTTAATCCTCCAGAAAATCCTCCAATGACAAGCCGCCAAAATGCCGCTCGGCGGGCGGCGGCGCTACATCGGCCTCGGCCATGTCATGCACATTGAGTTCGCGGTTGGCCGTGCCGCTTCGAACGGCCTTCGAACGCTTCTCGACTTTTTCGGGAATTGCGTCGATCGCGGCTTCCAGGTCGGGCCGGACTCGGAGTTGTGGCACGGGTGACAGCGACTGGATGCGGCGATCGCCGTGAACGGCCTCGATGCCTTCACGCTGGAGTTCGAACCGCTGCTTGGTCGTCAGCCCGTCGAAATAGTCCCGCGAGCCTCGCCGCATCTTGCGATAGGGCTTCACCGTCTCACGGTGCAATCGTGCCTGACGCTTGGCATCTTCCTCGCTGTAATCCTGCCAGCGCTCGCACTTGATCGGCGGCACCGTCGATAGCGGCATGCGGTTCAAATCGCAGACGATGACGTTGTCGCCGATGTTGTCCGGCTGATAGCGGAGAAGAACCTGCTGGCCCTGAAGCGGAATGAGCGAGGGCTCGCAGAATCCATAGATGCCGTTGCGGAATCGGATGCCATCGCGACCCACCGTGCGCGGCTCGGAGAAGAACGCAAACAAGTGATCGAGCACGGCCGGCGTTTCCGTGCGGGCTGGTCCATCCCGAAATGCCTGCATCGCTTCAAGCGGCGTCTTGCCGAATAGATCGGCAGCGCCATGGGGCCGATTGTGATAGTTGTCGAGCCATTGCTCGAACGCGGCGATGAGATCGTGAATCGTCGGGAGCCTTTCGAGGTTGGCTTTGATCCAGTCGCCGCGATCTTCGTGACGCTCGGTCGGCGAGCCACCCATGAATGAATCCCAAAATCGATCGAAGTGGGTCTTCATCACAGAAAAGAACGGCTCAACCGGTTTAGCCCAAGGCATGTAGGGCCGCGCTGTCGGTTGTACGTCGATGCCGAGTTGCTCCATGACGTAGGTGCGTCGCGGCGTTCCGGCTGGATCATCCCGGCGGCGCTTCTTCCTGCTGTTGCCGAGGGCTTTGACATAATCCTTACCCCAGTCGCATCGGGCGATCCTGGGCTTGCCATAGACCAGCACGCCGCGCTTGAAGGCTGCGAGAATGGTTCGCGAACTCCCGCGCAATGAAATCTCCCACCCCACAATCACGCGAGACCGCATGTCCATCCACACCGTGAGCGTCACGACACGCGTGGCCTTCCAGCCGCGTGAGCCGCAATAACGGATGCACACGTCCATTGTGCGTTCATCACCGACCCACTCTTCGTTGGCGGCGATCGACTCATAGTTGCGGCGGCGCTTGGGCATGTGGAGCTTGGTGCAGGCGCTGTCGCCCTTGTTGATGAAGGTCTTCAACGCGGGCGGGCGGCGGCGCTGAAGTTCAAGCTGGATGGTTCGATCAGCCGGCATCTTCCAGGCGGGATTGTCCGGATGCTTAGCCGCTTTCCCTCGGGTGAGCTCGATCGCCTCGGACGCGGAAAACTTGTTGCCGCAGTTCACGAGGTTCATGAGCATTTCCATCGCGGCTTCGCCGACCGGGCCGGCCTTGTGCCGCGCGTAAACCTTGCGGCACAGCCCTGCAATGTGCTGCTGACGATAAGCCGCTTCCCATCGGTAGAAGGTGCGGACATCCGGTGTCGTCAGGTCGGCATCGGCAAAGACGCCCCGTGCTTCAAGCGATGCGATGTAGGCGGCGCGGGCATCGGCCTCTTTCATGCCGCGAGCCTCGAAGCGGTTGAAGCCGAGCAGAATGTCCCGCTTGGCGATAGCCGCGTCGATGTAGTTCTGTGGCGTGCCATCCTTGTAGAGTTCGGCGACGAGCTCGCGGTCGACCGACAGCGCATCCAGTTCGCGGGGCAGGCGATCATCGACCAAGGGCGAGACGTGCCACTTGCCGTCTTCCATGGCCGCGAGTCCACGCGGGGCGAACTCCTCGGCGCATCGGCGGCGAAGATGCCGCTCGGCGATACCCATGATCCGGGCAGCGTCGGCGGCGGGAATGAGCCGGTAGCTTGGCGATTGCGCCTGGGCGTCGGCTTCGAGTTTTTGAATTGCTAGTGCCATTCTTCAGTGGTTCCGGGTGGCGAGTTTCGATTCTTGATCAGCACGCGATGCGCGGGCGGTCCATGATGCAGCCGGGAATAAGAGAGCCGACCGTCGCGAGTTCGATCGGGTCGGTAATCAGCCGGGTCAATATGATCGCGTTCGACTGATCCTGAATCAGTTCGAAAGTTCCGCAGTGGCTACAGGCGACATGAATGCTGCGTTGCAGGGCGATCGCCATGCCGTTGGCATCGCGGACGGCGTTCCACGCGCCGTCGATGTGATATTGATCTTGTCCGACTTTTTGCTCGCATTGCGGACAGTTCATCGTCATACCTCCATTCTTAAAAACTCCTCATGCCGGGGGCGAGGCACTGGGCCTCGCCCCCGGAAGCATGGAGGGGAAAGAAGCCTCAATAAGAATCCACCGGCCCCGATCGCGGGGCTGTCGCCAGATCGCGCAGCCTGATCTTGTGGACCGCGCCTTCAATGCGGCGAATCGCGGTCATGACGGTGGTATAGGTCAGGCGATCCGGCTGGCCGTCACGGAAGTTCTCGCCGGTGCGGTGCGCTTCAACCGCCTCGCGCACTTCTTCAATGGCACGAACGGCGAGATCGGCCAGCACGCTCACGCGGAAGTTGGGGTCGCAATTCCTTTTTGAAATATCACGGACGGCGGCGGGTAGTTCCTCCGTGGCCTTTACGCTCGGTTGGGCGGCTCCATCCGCACCCCGCGCGCCGTCCGTGGCGGGCAGCCCGGCGGGCGACGGGATTGAGTCGTCGCGCGCCGGTGAATTGATAGTTCGTAGTTGATGCGTCTCGAATTGCCGGCCGCACTCCGAGCAGCAGTGGAAGCCGAAGTGCCGTCCCTCGCTCAGTACGGTACTGGCCGACGCGCCGCATTCGCAAAAGAAGGTCCTCCCCCGAATGTGCGGACGAGGGATGGTGACTTCGTCGAGCGCGTTCATGATGACACCTTTCCGGCGTGGGCCGTGAGCGCCGCGTCGACCAGGGCGAGTCGGCGCTGGGCGGCGGCGCTGTGGCGTCTGTAGTTTTCGATGGCGATCTTGTCGGACGCGTCGATCTTGGAATCGGCGAGAACCTTGGCGATGTACTGCAGCGCTTCCGCCGCACTCTTCGTGGCATTGCAGGCTTCGGGAATGAGTTGATCGAGCGGGGGAATTCGCGCCGGCGTGGCGTTTGCCACTTTGGCAACCGTCATGGATACGGGAATCATGCCGGAGACCAGGCCGACCAGCCGCATATCGAGCGTGAGTTCGAAGGCCGCTCGAATGACCGTCGACGGCACTGTTCGCTCGCCGCTGAGGTACCGATAGATCGATTTGTCGTCATAACCCGATCGCATTGCCAGTGCCTGGACCGTAACGTTGTGCTGCGCAATCACGTCAGATAACAACGTTGAATCGAACGGCATAACGTCTAGTTCCGTGGTCATGTGTCGCGGTCCTTCGCGAAAGATTCAATCCGTTTTCGCTCGACGTGGCCCGACGCCGCCGTCAAGATGAGTTTGAAAATTGACCGGTGGCGGCTTACCTCGGCGGTGGACCGCCACCGGTCCTGGGTCATCAGCAGGACTCGCGCATTGGCGCTTCGTCCTGCTCGGTTTTTGACGGCTCACGAAGAACGCCCTCGCGGGGTTTCGCCGTCGGGCCGGCGTTCCTTAGCCGGCTATTCGTTTTCTCCGGGTGGGCGGTGCGCACTCGATGCGGGGTTCAAAGGCATCGATGGCCTGCTCAACAAAACGCTGCATGAGCATGCCGCAGGCCTTCGCCTTCCGCTTTGCGGTCGCCCGCGCCGCTTCGGAGATTTTGATTGTCTTGGTCGGGCTTATTCCCATTATTTTGTAATTTATCCCATGATTTTGGGAAGTCAAACAGAAAGTTGGGAGAAAGTAGTAAAAAAGTTGGAGCCTCCCTCTAATGCGGGAATGGACTGGGCAGACCGGCTGGAAATGCGGCTCAAAGAGAAGAACTATCAGGCCGTTTCGCGCCGACTCGGGTTCTCAAAAAATCGCCTGTATGCCATCGTGCGCGAGAAGTCGGTGCCGAACGCGATCGACGCCGTGAAGATTTGCCGCTATGTGGGCGCTAGCGTGGAGGACATCTTCGGTGAAGATGCAACCAAGGAGCTCAGTCAGGTTCGGCCTCCGACTCCGGAAGAGGCGGATCGGGCGGCACGTAAAGCCTGGGATATAACGGCGAATGAGGTTCGTCAGGAGACTGACGCTTCGAAGGCCGCGCGCAAGGAGTCATCCAAGGCGAAGGACAAAAATCGTAAAAGCGGCTGACCAGATCGGCAGCGCGAACCTGATTCGAAACGGACATCTGGTCGAGCAGCATCAGAATTTTGCGGGCGGGCGCACTGAAATTCAGGCGATAGAAGGCTTCTCGCGACGTGGATTTGGCGCGTCGTACTTGCATGGGGCCTCCGGCCGAATAAGGCTCGACGGTGTCACCCTCTGTGGAGACGCGATTCCTTGGCCCCGTCGAGCCCCTTGAGAGAGGCGGCAATCGCGGGCGGACCGAACACCCGTCCGCGAATCACAAAAGAACTATACTTCGGTTTTTGTTTGGTGTCAAATAAAACTAGGGCAGTTTTCGGAAAATGTTCGGTGCTTACCGGACCGTTGGCGGAGTTTGAATATCATGGGAATCCGGGCCGTTTTCGCGTTGATTCTCTGTATGTGTTCGGCGGGAGTTTGGTCCGACGATCCTCCTAAAAAAACGCCAGAGAGTCAAAACGTCAAAAAGTCAAAACCGAAGCCCGCCACGTCGCAGCCGGTGAAAAAGAAGAAACCGAAGCCAGGGCCGGAGCGGAAGTTCAAGGCCGCGCCACCGTATTCGTCCCTCAGGGAAATGGACGCGAGCGCGAAACGGACCATGAACAGCCGGCGATACCAGCTTTTCCGGAAGAAAAAGAGCGTCATCGACCACCTGAGATGCGGCGACTGCAAGGGCAAGGGGCGTCGGAATAACCGCGTGTTCACACCTCAGGCGGGCGATAGCGTGAGTGACGAGGAGGTTCGTGGTGTCTGTCCCGGTTGCCGCGGTGCGCGAGTGGTCCCGAGCGTGTTCGCAAATCGAGTTTTAGCCGAATACTTCGCCTTCGAGCGGGCCTTCAAACGTGACTACCTGTTCGCCGAGAAGTTGGACACGGGGCTCATGACCTGGATTCATCAACACGTCAACAACACCATCGCCCTCAAAATTCTAAACGGCGACGCCGCGCGGCGGCTCAGGGCCGGGAAGATTGCAATCGGCGACGTCTTTCTCGTCGGAATCGAAGTCTTCAAAACGCACGAAGAAAAGGGAGTTACGCTGCTTCAAGCCACTCTCGACCCGATTTTCAACAATGGCGACCGTTCAAATCTCTTCGTGATGCTCCGCGATAAGGTCAGCCAAAACACCTCTCAGAATTTTTTCATGCTCGTGATCTATGACGGTCAGACTGAATATGAGAATATTTTCGGCGACAAGCTCAAAGCTCAGGTGATGACGTGCCTTGGCTGGAAAAAGATCAGAGTTCCGGAAGAGGACTGAGGCCGAACCACGCTGAAAATGCTGGGCTATTTACTCATATTGGCGGGGATTCCGCTCACGTTACTGTTCTGCTTTCCGGGGTTGGGTTGCATGGCGGTGGGATGTCTGCTGGTCATGGCCGGGAAAAAAAGTTCTTGACACCGAAAATCGGGCGCGGGATAAAACCCTTGCGTTCCTTAGCCGGCATTCGCAGGGACGCGAATGCCAACGTCACGGACGACGGAATATCCGGCTTCTTTGGGTGCCTCCCGCGCTGGCGGGATTTTCTTTGCGCACTCGTTTTCATGCCTTGAAATCAAGTGGTTTGTCATCGGCCTGTGCCTGATTCTTGGCACTGCGTTTCTCGATTCACATCGCATTCAGACTTTCGCCGCCGCCTCGTCGGACGGGGCCATTTCCATTTTGGGCGGCGGCACATCGCCGGCCTTTGGCCAGCGCATCACCCCACCCCGTAAATCGCCCGAGCAGTTCCTCGGGGCGCGGCGATCGATTTTCTCCTCCACTTCCGACCGCCCGCATTGGGCACTTTATGAACCCATTTCGAAGCGAGGCCGATGCGCATCGGCGCTGGCCGCACGGAGTGCGCACTCTGTGCGGGCGGTCGGCGGTAGAGATTGCGTTGCCAACGTGACGGAGGCGGATCGGGGTAGATTCGAACCGGGACGTTATGCGGCCCGTGCCCCGGCCTGTGCCGTTGGCATGGCATTTTTGAAAGGAGACTCGCAATGAAAAATGAAAAAACATGGTCGATCGCGTGGTTTGTGGGATGCATTGTCGCGGGGTTGATGCTGGCCGGGACCGGCTGCGCAGGCGAGCAGGCGACGATCACCGATGCCGTGACCTCGGTCACCACGATGGCCACCAAAACGACCGACACGATTCTCGCCAAGATTCACGACGAGGGCGTGCTGGAACAGTGGGCCACGCAGATGTCGGGCAATCTGCACGACCCGTCGCTCGTGATCGAAAGCGGGCCGGTCTGGCGGACGCGCATCGGATTCGACGGGGCCAATGCCCGCATCGACGCCGAGGCGGCGGGCGACGCCACGCGGCTGCCGGCCGGTGTGCGCGAATCCATTCTGGAAGCGATGAAGGGCATGGACTCTTCCGATCCGCGATACCAGCAACTGCTGAATCTGATCGCCCAGGATCGCAAGGAAAAGACGGGCGGCGAACAAAATAAAACCCAATGATGCCGTGCTGTCGGGTGTGTGGCACCGGCAATCGGGCCGGTGCCACACCAGTTTTTGTTATTCAGATTAGACCGAGGGCGAAGAAATAGACGTGATGAGCAGCGACCCCATTGGATCGGCCGGGAAGGCGCTGGCGAGATTGACGGACCGGGTGTTTATGAGGACGCCGAAGGGGTCGACATTGCAGATGGACATCGCGAAAAAAGGCGGCGGACCGCGAATCTATTTCGCGATCTTCCACAAGGAACTTTCGGGCATCGTCTATCGCAAACCGAGCGTGCTGGAACTCGGCGCGGCCGAACTCGAAGCGGCCGGTGATGAGATCGCGGCACAACTGCGAAAGCAGGTGAGGGCATGAGCAAGTGGGAATATGAAGATTCGCCGATGCCGCCGGACGCATTTCGCATGCGGCGCGGGCAATGGCTGATCGCGGCGATTCTGGCGGCGCTGGTGATGTTGACCGCACGGCTGATCTGGATCGGGCGGGCCGGGCTGTTTGTCCTGGCATTCGCGTTTGTGACGGGCTGCACCTTTCACCTGGTGACGGTGCAGGTGACGCCGGGGGCAAAGGCCGCGCCGACATCGCAACCGGCGGCAACGACGCAGCCGGTGGCACGCAAATCGTTCATTGAAAAACTGATTGAGGATCTAGCGGACTGACATGGAATGGCGAATCCCGTTGTCACCATCACGAGCCCGACCAGCAACCCCGCTTATCAGACGGCGGAGGCCGGCATCGAACTCGGCGGAACCGTGACCGATGCGGACGGCGATATCACCGGCGTGTCATGGACCAACCAGACCACGTCGGATTCGGGTTTCTGTTTTTTCAATTCTGAATCGGGAATTTGGGGTGGCGCCGTCATACCGCTCGCGATGGGCGAGAACATCATCGAGATCGTCGCGGTCGACGCGCTGTCAAACGAGGGCTCGGACACGATCACGGTGACACGCATCGATGTCAAGCGGCCCGCGCCGCTGGCGATCGCGATTGCGGCCGCGAATCAGCGTCGACGGCGAAGGAGATAACCGACATGGATTTCAAGGCACTTGTCAAAACAAAAACGTTCTGGCTCGGCGTGCTGGCGGTTGCCGGCGGCATCATCGAAGGCGTCTTCGATGGCTGGAATCAGGCGTGGGAAAAAATCCTGCTCGGCTTCGCGATCATCACCGGCCGCCAGGCGGTGGCCAAGGTCGAACAGAAACTGTGACGATCTCGCCCGCCGAGTTCGACCGACGATTCGCCGACCATGTTCTGTCGGCGCGGCAGGCCGGCGGCAAGGTGGTGTGCAAGAGTGCCGGTTACTACGGCGAGGGACTCGAAAGCGAAGAGACGCGGGAACGAATCAAGATGGCGTGTCGGACTCAGGGTATCGGCGGGCAGTTTATCGCGATGGCGACAAGCTCGCTGACGGGACTGAGATTGTGGGAGAGGCGGGAACGCGATGGGACCGAGTGAGACGCGGGCGATGGAGATTCTGCTGGCGATGTCGCGCGGGCGATCGCTCGCGAGCCTCGTGACGGACGAGGGGTGGCAGGAGGCGGCGGCAATGCTCCTGAGTTGGCAGTTCGTCAGCGGCGAAGGAACGCTGACCGAGAAGGGGCAGGAATTCACGCGGCTTGTGAAAGACGAGGCGATGTATCGGATCAAGTATGGAACGCGGCCCGCATGACAGACCGGATGCATCGAAACTGACTGAAGTCGCGGCGCGGGTGTACGCGGCGTTGAAGGCGAAGGATGCATACGGCGCGGCGAAGCCGGTGAAACAGAGCGAGCTTGCGAAGCTCGCCGGAACAAACTCGCGGGTGCTGCAATGGGCGCAGTTGCAACTGATCGAACAGGGTGTGCCGGTCTGCTCGACATGCGGATCGCCGCCGGGCGTGTTCATCGCGACAACGCTGACGGAGTTGCAAGCCTATGGAGCCAACCTGCATTCGCGAATCGTCGGCAATGCCTGGCGGCTCAAGGGCGTGCGGAAGATGACGCGAGATTGGCTCGAACGATTGGAAGTTGAGCCAAGCGGGCAGAGGAGATTATTTGCGTGACAGGACAAGAGAGAGCCGAAATCATCGCGGGTCAAGAGGAGCTACGCGGCGACATCCGCACATTGGAGGCCAAGGTCTCCGGCTCGATCGATACGCTGACGGCGCGACTCAATGCGCACCTTGAGAAAACATCGGCGGAAACAAAAACGCTTTTCGCAAGCCGTCGCGAGCAGACCGAAAAGATTCATGCGATCGAAGTCGACTATGTCCCGCGACACCAGTTCTCGTTGCACCAGGCGGAGAATCGCGAGGACCATAAATCGTTTGCCGACCTCATCGGCAAGGCCCAATGGCGGCTGGCCATGATTTCCGGAGGTATATCGCTCGGCGCGTTTCTGGCTGGGCTGGCAGTAAAGGCGGTGTTTCCATGAGCAAGGCGGTACTGGTTGCGGATGCGCACGACGCGGTCAAAAAGGCCGTGGCGAATTGCAATGACAAGGCGAAGGCGCTACTCGGTGAAGTGAGCGCCTACACCTCGAAATCGGCGGAGAAGATTCTCGGAGCCGAACCACACCGCATGACGAAGCTGGCGATCGAGCTCATGCAATCGCACAGCGATTTGCAGGACGCAACGCACGAACTCGATGCACTGCGACGGCAGGGATAAACGACTGATGCCAAAGCGCGGGCGACCGCCCAAGAACAAATCGATGGACGATCTCGATCCGGCCATCCGGTCCGAAGTCGATGAAGCGATTCGCTCCGATGCCAATGAGTCGGCATCGTCGATCTTCCGCCGTTTTGGATTGGCCACGCGCGGCATCCTGATTGGCACGTTCATAAAATACGCGGGCAGGATACGCAAGACGGAGTGGACCGAGCCGCCCGAAATAACAACGCCGCCATCGGCAAAGGAGTTGGTGGACCAACTCATGATCGTCTCAATGCAGTCGGCCTTGTCGGGGGCGATGAAACCGACCGACGCGGCAGCGCTGATTGCGCGGATGCAGGAATATGACCGGCTGCAAATTATCCGGGACGCGGAGACGCGGGCCGCTGAGATACATGACGCGAAGATGGCCGAGCTTCGAAAGGCACAGGAGCAGGCTCTCGAAGTCACTACGAATGACGTTCGATTGACGCCCGAACAGGTGCGGGAAATTCGACTCAAGGTACTGGGAATCGCTTAATGGTTGCGGCGAACGAATACAAACCTGAACACGCGATGGAGTCGGTCATCAAGCCGTATCCATACCAGGTTCGGCTCGTCACGAATAAGGCGCGATTCATGATCATCATGTGGTCTCGTCAGTGCGGCAAGAGCATGGGCGCGGCGCTGCTGGTTAACGACGACATCCTGATGACTGAGGCCGAAGGAAAGAAAACACTCTGGACCGTCATCAGCCGGTCGCTTTCGCAAGCGCGCGAGATGGCCATCAAGATTCGTGACGTGGCCCGCGCGGTCGAAGCGGCGAAAAAAATTCTGATCGCACCCAGCATGCGCGAAGTGGTGAATGAGCTGGAGGAGCGATCATTCGAACTCGAATATCCGGGCGGCTCGCGCGTTGTTGTCGTCTCGGGCAATCCCGACTCCGCTGCCGGCTTCACGGGCAATGTGCTATGGGACGAGGCGGCGTTGACCAAGCGCAACCGCGAACTCTTCACGACGGCGTTCCCGGTCGTTTCGCGCGGCGGCTACAAGTTCATCATCATCACGACGCCGAGGCCGGGCTGGTTTCAAAAGAAATGGGAAGAGGCGATCAAACCCGACTCGATCTGGTCGACGCACCGGCTCACGATTTACGAGGCCGTCGAACAAGGTTGTCCGCAAGACCCGGCGATGTTGAAAGCAGCGCTTAATGATGACATCGCCTGGCGGCAGGAATACCTATGCGAGTTTGTCGATGACGAAATTTGCTGGCTGCCGTGGGAACTCATTCAGGGATGCACGAGCGACAAGGCTTCGAAGCGGCTGATCGATTGCGACGATGACAGCATCTTTGGCGGTTGGGACATCGCCCGGTGGCACCATCTTTCCGTGCTTACACTGCTGGCCAAGCGAGCGAACCGTTTTACCACGGTCGGCATGGTTGAAATGAAACGGATGCCGTTCGAGCAGCAGTACGATGCCGTACAGGCGGCATGCCGACACTATCCGAAATTTACTCGGCTGGTGCTCGATGCAGGCGGCATGGGCGAACCGATCGTTGACACAATGAAAAAGCGGCTCGGCAGTTCGCGCGTCGAAGGCGTGAAGTTTCAGGGGCTGAAGGAAATTCTCGCGGGCGATCTGCGCGGTCTGTTCGAAGAGCGGAATATTTTAATCCCGGACGATCACGATTTACGGCAGGACCTGCACAGCGTTCGCTGTACGACAACGGCGGCGGGCAATAAGCGATTCGAGGGAGAGGCCGGCGATTCGCATGCCGACCGGTTCTGGTCGATGGCGATGGCGATTCATGCGGGCATCACGAAGGCAGCGCCGATGCCCGTGTACGAGCCGGTGCAGCGTTGCGTGTTTGCCGATCGGGCATTGGACGATGACGACGGATGGGGGGATGACGAATGAGCGCGGCCACCGGACGCATCGCCAACGCCGCACGACCGCCGACCGCCAAGGCCACACGGCCGCAAAAGGGCGGACGCATCGTCGTGCCGACATCAACAGGTTTCGAGATTGCCGATCTGTTTCGGGGCAACCCGACGCCCGAGCGCATTGTCCGCATCCTGAAGACGGCCGTAGAGGGCGAGCCGCGCGAACAGTTCGAACTCTTCGACACGATGTGCGAAATGGACGGCCATCTTCGAAGCGTGTTCGAGACCCGCAAGATGGCGATCGGCGGACTCAATTGGGAGCTCGTGCCCGCCAATGAAATCAGCCGGCACCCGAAGATCAATGACGCCAAGGCCAAGGCAGTGCATGAATACTGCGCCGCAGTCATCGCCGAAATCGACGGCTTCGATTGCGCGCTGCAGTGCCTGCCCGATGCGATCGGGCGCGGTCTCAAAGTGGCTGAAGTCGAGTATCGCGCACAGGTGCCTGTAGCGTTGCACTGTGTGGAAGATGCGCTTTTGACCTGCGATCACATGAATCCGTCCCGGCTGCGCATCCGGCTCGAATCCGACTGGAACGGCATCGCGATCGACGAATTTCCGGAGGGCAAGTGGATCGTTCACCGGCCCGTTTCGATCGGCGGGCTTGCCGTGCGCGGAGCGCTCCTGCGACCGGCTGCGCCGCTATTCTGCATCAAGGTTTTCGCGAAGAAGGGCTGGGCGATTTACAACGAGCTCTTCGGTATGCCGATCACTGTCGCCAAGTATGGCCAGCCGGGCGACACTGAGACGCGCAAGGCGATGACGAAACTGATTCGCGACCTGGGCCTTAATCGCGGCGGACTCTTTCCTGAAGGCACAGAGATTGAATTCGTCGAAGCGGCCAATCGCGGGCAACTGCCTTATGAGCGAATCGCCAAGTACATCGACGCGGAATTCTCGAAGCTCTTTTTGGGTCAGACGCTGACCACGGAGATCGGCGAAACGGGCGGGGCCAAGGCAGCGGCGACAGTCCATAACGAAGTGCGCAAAGATCTGCTGAAGCGCGACATCTCGAACGAAGGCGAGACGATCCGGTCGCGACTCATCATCCCGATCGCACGCCAGAAGTTCGGCGACGAAGGCGTGATGCACGCGCCATACTTCCGGCGTGTCATCGAAGAGGCTCGCGACCTATTGGACATGGCGGAGCTACTGGACCGGGCGGTCAATCGGCTCGGGGCCAAGGTGCCGAAGTCGGTTGTCCAGGACGAGCTCGGCATTCGCTTGACCGATGACGAAAAACCAGGCGATGCGCTGCCGGGCGCGACCGGCGGCGATCCTTTTGGAAACGACCTGACCTTCAACAAGCGCGCGGGCCGTTCCAGCTTGACCGTGCATCGGCGCAAGTTAATCGAGATTGTGAAGCGGCGGCGAACGCCGGCAGCACGAATGAGCGCGTGGATCATGGCGGCGGTGCTGGCCACGGCCGCGCATACAAGCAATGTTATCGCGGCGGTTTCCAACT
Organism: Phycisphaerae bacterium; assembly: GCA_019636475.1. Classification (NCBI taxonomy): domain Bacteria; kingdom Pseudomonadati; phylum Planctomycetota; class Phycisphaerae; species Phycisphaerae bacterium. The sequence continues at coordinate 71,334 of JAHBXN010000009.1, read as the reverse complement.
TCATCGAGAAGCGGCGAGACAGTGAGACGGCACTGGCGGACCTGCCGCAGATGTTCGACCTGCTGCCTGTTGACGAAATGCAGGCCGTCGCCGAGCAGTCCGTCCTGGCAGCGAAGATGGCCGGCATTCTGGATGCCCAGCGAAAACTCGGAATCAATCGGAGCGAACTGCGGGTACTGCTCGCGCACGCCGAGATCGACTTCAACCGCATTCCCTTTGAGCGAGCCATTGGAGCACTGCGCGATCGGATCGGGCTGGACCCGGATGAGTTTGCAGCACTGGAGCTCGAAGCACGCTCGCGGGCATCGCGCGTGGCCGGCGTTTATGACATGGGCGTTCTGGCGACGATTCACCAGGCACTGGTGAAGTCGATCGCCAACGGCGAAATATCCCGCGACTTCCGAGTGCGGCTGCCTTCGATGGCTGACGCCGCCGGATGGTCGGGTGAGAACCCATATCACGCAGACCTTGTTTGTTTCCAAAACTTCATGATGGCGCACGCGGCCGGGCGCTTCAGCGAGTATGTCGAATTCGGCGCTGCCGGCTGGATGTTTGTGTCGAACGGCGATGCGTGCCCGATCTGCCAGCCTTACGTCAACAAGGTGTTCAAACTCACCGATCGCAAGGCATTTCCACCCCTCCATTTTTGGTGCGACTGCGAGGACGAGGTTGTCTTTGAGGACGAGGTATCGACATTCGACGATTCAAAGTCGACCAAGAATGGCGCTCATGATGACGAGCTCGCCAAGGACAGGGGCTTCAAGTTTGACCCGGCACAGTATGCAAACGTTGAACCGCTGAAGATCGGCGGATTTCCGAAGGAGTTGCAGCCGGCATTTCGCAAATTCGGCGAGGGCCGCGGCTGGGAGGTTATCGAGTGAAACCGGAAACAGTAACGATCGTTGTTAGCCGAATCGCGCTCGACGCCGAACCGCCCGAGCGAATTCTGGTCTGTCCGTGGGGTGGAGTGAAGAGCACCAGCGGTGACTTCGTATGCGATAGTGAGGCGGCCGATGCCATTCTCGAGGCATTCAAGGCGCACGGCGTCGATCTGGTTGTCGACTACGAACACCAGACATTGGCTGGTGATTATTCATCGCCCTCTGGACAGGCGCCTGCAGCGGCTTGGATCAAAGCGCTGGAGATCGAGGAGGGCAAAGGCATTTGGGCGAATGTGGAGTGGACGAAAAAGGGCGCGGAAGCGGTTCGGCTCAAAGAGTATCGCTATCTCTCGCCTGTCACAATGCTTCGCAAGAGCGACCGACGCGTTGTCGGCCTGCATTCGGTGAGCCTGACCAATATACCCGCGATCGTCGGCATGGACCCAATCGCCAACTCACGGAGGCATTTTATGCGAACGGCGCATAGTGAGGACCTTTTTACAACAGTCCGGTGGTGGCTCAATCTGCCAACAGCCGCGACGGAAGGAGACATTATGTCGGAACTAGAAAAACTCCTCGCGAAGTTGCGCGAGGTGGCGGGCGTCAAGGAAGACGCAACGGCTGAGGCCACGTTCACGGCACTCAAGGCGAAGCTCGACGCAAAGGTCGGAATCTCAGCCGTAATTTGCAAGGCGGCGGGCGTGGCCGACAGCGCATCGGAAGCCGATGTCGTCGCGGCCATCAACAAGAAGGGTGAATCCAAGAGCGACGGCACCGACTGGAAGGCGCGGGCCGACCTGCTCACCGGCCAGCTTGAACAGGTGAATGCCAAGGTCAAGACCCTGCAAGAGTCGAGCACGAATCGCGATGTCGAAACGCGCATCAACAAGGCGAAGGCGGACGGCAAGATCACCGACGCCGATCTCGACGACGAGACCAGGGGGCCGGAGCTCAAGCGGATGGCGGCGGATGAAAAGCTGTGGGACACCTTTGTCGGCGTGCTGCCGGCCAAGGTGCCAGCCCCCGGCCGCGTGGTGCCGAATTCCGCGAAGCCGGCGACGGGCGGCGATCGCCTGTTGACCATCAACAAGGCGAAGGCCGAGTTCGACGCCGAGCCCGGTCTGGCCGACCTCACCACGCGCGAGGCGTATGTCGTGGACGCCCTGCGCACGGCGAAGCTCTCGACCAAACTCAGCGACGAGGAAAAGAAACTCGTCGCCTGATCATCCACCGCAACCGTATTAGACGCCAGTCTTGTTTGAGGAATTTGAGCAACAAAACCGAGCAAGGAGGCTCATCACATGGAACCCTTTATTTCTCTTGCCGCCGCGATGGTCCTGGCGGTTCTGCTTTTCCCGACGCCGATGGCGGCGCTCACAGCCAACGCGCAGCGCAACCGAATGGTCGACGAAAAAATGCGCGGCTACGGAGTCGCCGGCAGCACGCACATTTACAAGGGCGGTCTTTGCGGCCTGAATGCGGCCGGCTATCTCGTGCCCTTCACGCCGTCCACGCTGTTTGTCGGCATGGCCTACGAGGAAGTCAACAACACCGGATCGAGCGGCGACAAAACCTGCCGCATCGAGGAAGGCGACTTCATCCTGCCGATCACGTCGTTTGCGATTACCGACGTGGGCAAGGCGGTCTATGCGTCGACCGACAACGATTACACCCTCGTTCCCGCCGCCAACGCCCAGATCGGACACGCGATCGGCTTCCATTCGACCGGTTACGCCATTGTGCGACTGGAGCCGGTGATAACGATGGACAAGGGCCTCATCGTTTCGCGCTGCGAGCTCGACTGCGAAACGGGCGTCACGCCGACATCTTCAGTTCTGATTCCCGCACTCTTCAACAAGACGAGCCTGCTCGTCTTTGCCGTGTGCGGCGTTATCACCGAAGTCTTTGCGGGCGCTTCGCAGGATCAGGGCATCATCACGATTCAGGACACGGACGGCACGCCGATAAACCTGACGCTCACGCCGACCGACGCCGGCGCGGACGCGCTCAATGACATCGTGCAGGAAGGCGGCTCGTCCGCGACGGTCGTGAACGCCGCAACCGGAAACCTCGGCGCTGTTGCCGCCGCCGGCAAGGGCATCCAGGCGGCAGTCACCCAGGCCACGAGCGGCGCGGGCGCTGCCGGCAAGATGAAGGTCGTTCTCGTCGCGGTCCCGCTGTAAGCGGCGGATTGCAGTCATCAACTCACCGGCCGCACGCCGGAGCAAGAAGTGTCAACGGATTGACACGAGTCAAAACAAACGGCCGCTGGGCGGCCTGACGAAAGGAATGGACTGAACAATGAACACACTGTTGATTCTCGCGGCCGTTGCGATCTTCGCGATCCTGATGCGGCCGGCACATGGCATTACCAGCACCGGTCTTGCGACCAAGGGGCTGCGCAGCGAATTCTTCAATCGATTCGACGCGGCCAAGACACACTATCAGGACCTCGTCACGATCCTGAAGTCCACAACCAAAACCGAGGACTACCGCTGGCTCGGCTCGGTGCCCCAGATGCGGGAATGGGGAGCCGGCCGCATTGCCAAGGGGCTGCGCGTCGAGAGCTACTCGGTTGAAAACCAGAAGTATGAGGCAACACTGGAAGTCGACCGCGATGAAATCTCGGACGATCAGACCGGGCAAATCAGGATTCGCATAAATGAACTCGCACTTCGCGCTGCGACGCACAAGGACTATCTGCTCGCCCAGTTGCTCATCAACGGCGGATCGTCCGGATTCCTGAGCTATGACGGCGTGACTTACTTCAATGACGCCCACGTGTCCGGCGCGAGCGGATCGCAGGACAACAATCTCACCTTCAACGTGACGACGCCGGCCAATCCGACAACTTCGGAAATGCGCGACGCCATCATGCAGGCCGTGACCCAAATGGCTGGATTCAAGGACGATCAGGGGCTGCCGATGATGCTCGACATGAGCGGACTGGTGCTGGTCGTGCCGCCGAACCATTACTTCAACGCGATGGAGGCCGTCTCGGCCGCGATCGTCGTGAACACGACGAACGTCATCAACGGGCTTGCCCGCGTGATTTCCTTCCCGTACCTGACCGCGACCGACACGTTCTATCTGCTCAAGACCGATGGTGTCGTGCGGCCGTTCGTTCTGCAGGACCGGGAGCCGGTTGAGTTCAGGTCAATGGACAAGGACGACAGCGAGGAAGCCTTCATGCGAGAGAAGTATCTTTACGGCGTTCGCGCCCGCTATCGCATGACCTACGGCTACCCGCATTACGCCATTCGCACGGTTCTGAACTGAGCGGCTTAATGCCGCAGACGTGACACTGGATTGAGGTTTTGAACGGAGTCTTTTGGGACGCAACAAGGCCATCGAACGGAGAAAAACAATGGAAGACAAGAAAAACAAGAGCCAGCCGGCACCGGAAAAGCCGGCGGATGAAAAGGCGGCGGGCACCACGAACGCAAAGGGAACCGAGACGGCCGCCGCGCCGGCTCCAGACTCATCGCCGGCACCGGCTGTGAAGTCGCCGACCGCCCCGCCGCCTGTTTCGGACACGCCGTCCGGCGACGAGCAGGTCGCACAAAAGGCGAAGGTCGCCGGCAATGTGTACAAGCCGGGCAAGGGTCTGATCGCCGCCTCAGGGAAGTGATTCGCCATGAGCACGGCCTACGCAACGCTTGCGGAACTGAAGACGAGGCTCGGCGACGAGCTCTACGCGCAATTGTCCGACCTGTCGGGCGGGACAACCCCGTCCGACACGGTCGGCCAGGCGCGGCTGGATGACGCGCACGGCTACGTCAATGCGCGACTATCGGCCCGATACCTCACGCCGATCGACACGACCGGAAACTCGACGCTGGCTGAAATGCTTCGCGCATTTGTCTGCGCCGTTGTCGCCCATGACCTGCTCGCAATGCACGGCGACGCGATGAACAACCTGAGGCCCGGCGTCGACACCAGGCTGAGGTACTGGATCGATTTGCTGCGCGACATACAAAGCGGCAAGGCGGCGCTTCCCGGAGCCGCGCCGCTTCCGTCGCCGACTTCAGGCGGGCCAACCTCCGAGGCTTTTGGTGACGAGCGCGTCTTTACGTCCGACTCGATGAAAGGCTTCTGATGTGGCTTTGCGGACTATTATTAAGCCTGTGGGCAATCCTGTTGCAAAGTTGCAACGGGTGTTTGATCGGATTCGATCCAATGCCGTCGATGCGCGGCGATGGCTCGGGCAGATCGGGCTTTATGTTCGCCGTGAAGCGCAACGTTCCCTTCGAACGCGAACGCGGGAATGGGGGCCTTCGAGCGGACGGCTGTCCCGGTCGCTGGCGATCGCGATCGACGCCGCGAGCGTGGCTGTCGGTTCAAATCTCATCTATGCCCGCATTCAGCAGTTGGGCGGACCGGTCGAGCCGAAAGGACACAAGTATCTGGCGCTGCCTGTGCCGGCCAATCTCAGGCGGCGCGGCGTGTGGCCGCGCGATCTGCCGAGCGATTCGATGCGATTCGTGCCGAACGCGGAGATCCAGATCGGTACCAAGAAATGGATCGGCCCGGCGCTCGTGCGATCCGAGAATGTCACCGTCCCCGGCAAGACCAAAGCAGACGGAACGCCCGGCAAAGATCGCATTGTCAAACGCGCCGGTGAAGTCATGTTCGCTCTCGTTAAGCGGGTCAACATCAAGGGGCGCCCGTACCTGAAATTCGATTCGAAGGCGCAGGCGTTTGCGCTGTCGATTGCGACGAAACACTTTGGAAGGGTCTTAGGGAAGCGAACGAACAATGCCGGCCAGTAGTCCATTCTGGGCAATCGATACGCTGGTCAAAGACCAGCTTGCGAATTATGCGCCGCTCGCGGCGATGGTGCCGGGCGGACGACTTCAGGCATGGGATCGGCGGGTTGACATCCGCCGAAACCTGGAAGACGCGGTCACGGCGGGCAAGCGCATCATCATCATGCCGAACGGCACGGAGATCGACCCGCGCTATTCGAGCGGCTCGGCGCGGTTCCTGCTCCGATATGAGCTCCTGCTGTTTTCGGGAAAGATGCTGCTCGAAGACATCCGGAAAATGGAATGGTACACGTGCTGTGCGCTCATTCGGATGTGGAAAGAAATGGGACCGGAGCCGGCATCGACGCTGGACACCGGCACGGCCGAACCGCTCATTGTGGAAGCCTTTATCGTCGGGCAGGCGCAACAGGACAAGTTGCCGCTAGATCTTCCGGAGGAATGGGAAAGTGTCATGGAACTGACAGTTGTCGCGGACGGATCGACCGATGCGATCGCCGCGATTGTTTGAACCTGAAAGGATGCAAATCATGGCGAACGGAAAAAACAATGGCGCGTCAGGCGCATCGACTGAGGAACTGTCGGCGGCGATGGCCTTGCCGCCGGGCTTTGTACTGGTGCGCAAAGTGCGCGGGCCGGATGGCCAACACTCCATCGGCTGGGTGGCCAAGGGCCATATTTACACAATGTCTCTCGCGGCGGCGGCGGTGTATTGCGGCGGCGAGAGCGCGGAATTCGAGTTGGTCTTCAGCGTCGATCGAGCGGCCATCGATGCGGCTTCGAAGGAGGCGCAATCGTCGGCGGCCGCGATCGCAAAAAAGGAACAGGAACTTGCCGCGATGAAGGCAGGCAAGTAGCAGGCAAATGGGTTTCGCTGGCAGGACGCTGGCGACAACGATTAGGCACGGAGGCTGATTCATGCCACAGAAAATGACGGACATCGTTCTCTTTGGAAAAGAGACGACGCGCGGGACGAAGGCTTCGACCTTCCCGCTGCACATGCCGTTCCTCGGACAGGGCCTCGTGCCGCAGATCACGCAGCACGTCGGCGAGATTCTCTCGTCGAGCACATGGCCTTATGACACCAAACAGGTTCCGCTCGGGGCGACAGCACGGCTGACATTCACGCCGGAATTCAACATCAATACGATTCGGTCCATCCTCACGATGGTGACGAAGCGGACATCCGGCGTGCAGCCGTCCGTTTCGATCACCCACACCCGCGCGGGCGTGGGCCATGCGCAGTATCTCGGCGTTGTCGCCGCCGCACTCTCGATGGAGTATTCGCGGTCGGGCTCGCCTGATGCGAGCTCGGTCCTACAGGGTTCGATGGATTTTGAGTGTATGTCTGCGGCGGAAACGACCGGCGTCTCTGCCGGCACGCAGGCCAACGCGCGGCGATTCAAACTTCAGGCCGCGACACTCACGCTCAACAGCGTGGCCTGCACCAAGGTGCTTTCCTATCGCCGTAGCATGACGATCGAGCACGCCCTGGGCGCGCCGGATTCGAACAACGCCCGCATCTTCCTCGAAGACGGCCGGCACATGGACGAGGTGAATATCGTCGCTCAATTTAACGCGACGGACGCCGACTGGCTCGCCCTGATTCTCGCCGGCACGGAAGTGCCGCTGGTGGTAGTGCACGCCACGGGCACGGCGAACGAAACCGTGACCGAGACTTTCGGAACGGCGCAAATCGTCAATCACACGCTGAATGAGCAGGACGGCACGATCATCGTCGAGATCGCCGTAAAGCCCTATCACACAGGCGCAGCGATTCCGGATGTGATTACCTATGGCAGCTTGATTGGTGCCGACACGTTGTTACTGTAATTCAAATGACCGACGGCGTTGACCTTCCGAGGAGAACGAAAGATGAAACTGGATTTCCTGAGTGAACCGCCGCCGCTGGAATTCGGCGAAGGCGATGACAAGTTTTCGCTGATCATGAAGCGGCCGACATCGGCGGACCGGTCGGCCGTACTGGACGCCGTGAATGACAAGTCGCTGCAATCAATGCAGTATCAGTTGGAGCGGATGGTCAAGGGCTGGAAGGGCGTCGAGGACAAGAACGGCACGGCAATCGATTTCTACGAGGATGAGAACGAGACGAAGAGCCGGCTCGGAAACTTCCTCGGCGCGTTGCCGCTCGTCGCGCAGTTTGAAGTGTGCGCCGGGCTGGTCGCATTCATCGGCATTCCCCCCAAGGGCGTCGAAGACATCATCGACAATCTGAAAAAAGCGGGATGCGAAGGATCGCTAGGCGTGAAAACGGACCCTACTGCGAGCTCGGGGAAGCGTGGGAAGACAGGTGCCTCCGCGAGCTCATCCGACTCCGCGACCTAGCGGCTCTAGCGGCGCTTCCGATCGAAATGGTCGCGGCGCTTCCGGCTCGCGCACGAAGGACTCTGGCGGAACTGGCTTTTGAATCGAAGGATCGGTGGATTGTCGAAGATCGATGTGACTGAGTAACGGCACTATGGCGGCAGACCTGAATTTCAGCATGCGGATCGGCGTGGAGGACGGCACCGAGGCCGGGCTTCAATCGGCGATGACGCGCTTCAGAAAATTCCTTGGGGGTCTCGCCGGCAAGGCGTTCGCGCTTCCGCTCAACGTCGGGAAGGCCGGGCTCGGAATTCTGCGGGATGTCAACCTCGGGCTGATGCCGCTGGTGCGTGGCATCGACGGCGTTGTTGATCGCGGATCGAGGCTGGAGGTCATTCGCCGCGGCTTCCTGAACTTGACGGGTCAGTCTTCGAAGAACGCGGACGTCATGGCCCGGCAGATAGTTCGCGCGGCTTCGGGCACCATGCGCATGGCCGAAGGCATGGCACTGGCCAACCGTGCGCTGGGGTCGATGAGCTTCGATGATCTGCTCACGGCCGTCGAGTTCATTTCGAAAAAGTCGGTCGCGACCGGCAAGGACCCCGGCGAGGCGCTCAACACAGTCATCACAGGGCTCGTTCGCGGGTCGACGCTTTTCCTCGACGACTTCGGAATTCTTGTCGATGGTGCCGAGGGTGTGGCTCGATCGTTTAATGCGATTAAGGGGTCCGGCGCGTTCGAGCAGCTTGGACCGGCGGCACAGAAGGCCGAGACCATTCGCCAGGCGCTCGCGGAAATGCGAGCACAGACCAAGTCGCTCGGCGTGAGCGGCAAAGAGACATTCTTTCTATGGTCTGGTATTCAGAACTTGATCGGAGACGGCGTCGACAAGCTGGTGCTGGCGGTTGCCAAGAGCAAGGCACTCAAGGATGGACTGGCAGGATTCGCTGACATTCTCCGTGGCGTCACAAAGCACGTCGAAAAAGGTGGATCGATTGGCGAATTAATGTTCGGAAAATTCGTTCGTGATGCGAAGGGTAATGTACGAAAGGATTTGAGCGGGCGAGAGATGCGACAGGGTCCGGGCCTGCTTAATCTCGCGGGCGCTGCCGTTGTCGACCTCGGCGAAGCGCTGGGGCGCGGCATTCTGGGTGGGCTGCTCAAGGGCCTCTCGATGTTGCCAGACATCTTCTCCTATGCCTGGGATCAACTCAAGTCGCTGTTCAGGTGGGTTGTTGATGAGATTCCCCGTGCCTTGAAAACGGCATTTAACTGGCTCAAGTCCGAGTTCCTGCCGGCATGGGGCAACACGATCAAGCCGCTCACGGATGTCATTGGACAGGCACTGTACGACTTGTCGGTCAAGATGGGCGAACTCATTACAGCGATCGGGGAGATTCACAGCAAAATTGTCGAGGGGCTGGCACAGTGGTTTTCGGGCTTCATGGTCGACAAGGCCGGAAATCAAACACAACTAGGACAGATGTTCGGCGTAACCGACCCGGAGGACCCTACTTTTAAGGCGGCGAGGCAGAGGCGCGAGCAGGCCGCTGAGGAACGGCGGCGCGCATATGAAGCGGATCGCGATGCGTCGAGCACCAGCGCCGGAAAGGCCGGTGCACTCGCTGGGTTTCTCGTCAAGTCGGCGCTGGCCGGATTGAAACTATCCTTCGACGCCCTTTTGTCCGGTGAAATGGCGGCAGGAGTGAAGTCGAAAATCAGCGGCGAAAAGGCGAGAGAATCGCTTCAGTCGCGTGCCGGCGGTGCTCCAGGAACGATGCAGGGGATGCTCGCCGGATCGCTCTTTGCGGCTACGGTGGCTGCAGGATCGAAGGCCGGCCGAACGCTATGGGACTTGTTCGGCGACAATGCAAAGTCGCTCCTCTCCGGCGGCGTACTAGGCGGCAACACCCGGATCAGTGGGGCCATCGGCGGATTCATCAATCAGTTCAGCGAGCCGGCGAAGGTGCTCAAGGTTCGCCCCGCGTCTCGGCCAGGCGATCTCGAATTCACCGATGCCAAGCGTGACGAGTTTCACCGTCGCCAGCGAAAAATCGAGGAAGAAAAAAGGGCCGTCGAGCGAGGCGATCGCGGCGTCCGACAAGAAGCCCGGCGGCGCGCGGCGGAGGAAACGGAGCGGCTGCGCCGCGAAGGCTATCGCATCACGCCGCGCGATCGACGCAGAATATTCGATCGTCACTTGCGCGACGTGAAAGGCGAGCGAACGCAAGGACTAGATGAAGAGGCCGATCGCATTCGGAAGATTCTGGAGGAGGATGCGCGTATTCGGGCCAACCGCAATCGGCAACGTCGCAACCTTCGCGGCGGCATAAGTTCGAATCCGGCTGCTCCCGCGAATGCGGGCGCGGACCCGCAGAAAGCGGTTGTGACTGAGAGTCCGAAACTGGAGGAGCTCATCGCCTCGCTGGTGAGCATCGGCAATTCCCTGCTCAAGTCGCTGGGCATGGGCGAAGAGGCGATTGCCGGCGTCGGCGGCGCTAAGGCGTAGTAACACGGAGTGCTTTGTGCGTGGCACAGGTTTTGTTATTCAACGGACAGCAGGTTGGCGATGTGTTCCTTCGCGTCGAGCCGGGCAGCCACCTCATCACGCCGCCAGTGCGCCGCGCGGGCCTTTTTCAGTCACGGGCCGACGTCAACTCGGAGAGCCGCAACCTACTCTGGTCCAAGTTCTTTTATCTGACAGCGCGGGCGAACGACAACATCGCCCTCAATGCGGCCATCGACGCGATTCAGGATTTGCAGGGGTTGGTCGGCGACATCGTTGTCATCGACGGCGTTGTCGAGCGCATGGTGTGCCTGCAATGGACCATCGACGAGGTGTCGAAGCCGCCGCTGCCGTCGGGATTCGGTGGACGCTTTTGCGAGGAACTCATCATCACGGCTGTCGGTCCAAGCCAGCCAGTCTATCCGCCATGATCGGAGTGTGACCTTGGCCTACAGCCTGATCATCAATGGATCGATCGTGCTCGGTGACGCGCCGGCAGGCGCATTGCCGATTCCGGTGTCGTTGGTCACATTCGAGCGAAATTACGACGATCCGGCCGAACTCGTCATTCGCGTGGATGGCACCTGGCGCGGCGCGCCATGGGCCTGCGATACGCCGGCGCGGCTGGAGCGCGATGGCACGATTGTCTTCGAGGGGCTTATCTATCTGCCGATTCCGGTGGCGACACAGCAGGACTTCCCGGCGGTGAAACTTTCGATTCTTGATCGGTCGCACGCGCTGCGCTTCGACCCGGCCGTTAACAATGACGGCTTCCCGGAGATCAACCTGGCGACGGGAACGCTTTCGTCGGTCATTGCCTCGTTTTTCGCGATGACGAATGTCGCCGCGATCATGTCGGCCAAGGGCGTGTCGACCAGCGCCGACTTCGTCGCTGGGGCGGACACAGTGCAATGTTTGCCGGTGTCGCTGGGCGGCGAGTCGATCGATGAGGCCGTGCGGAAGATCGCGGCATCGGCACCGGGCGTGCGCGTGTTCCTGGCACCGCCGGCCTCGGCGGGCGATGCGCCGAGATACCGGTTCGTGCGGCTGTACCAGACGAACGCCTACGACTTGACGATCGACACGACGCGCGTGGAGCAACTCTCCTTAACGCCGTCGCTCGATGGGCGCGGCGGTGCTGTTCGGACCCTCGGCGGAAAGACGCAGGCTGGCGCCGATGTGGAAGTGCTGGAAGATGTGCCGCTGATTCCAGCGTGGGCTGTGGTCAACCCACCCGACCCCGATCCTGATTACCTCGCGCCGGGACGAGATGCAACCAACGAATCGAACTGGACGCTGAAGGATGCCTTCGATCGCACAAAAGAAACCGGGGAATATGCCAACGAATTCATGGCCGCGGTTTATCGCCGATTCACCTGGGAGCGTAATGACCTGACCGAGGACATGATTCGTGTAGCACACGTCGAGCGAGTGCATGACGACAACCCGGATGCGAGCCGATGGGTCGCCCGGCCCATTGAGTCGATCGACATCGCCAACAGGGTTCTCTGGCTGAAGAACCCGGCCATCGCGACGCGCCTTGTGCGCAACCCGCACGCCTACAGATATTATAGCCATCGCGGCCGCTCCGTGGCGATGGCCGCGAAACTCCGCGTTCGCACGGAAGGGACGGCCGCCACGCCGATTTACATTGCCTCGCACCGTGTTCCGGAAACCGGCTTTCAGGGACGTGCCTTTCAAATGGCACCGATACGCTGTGCAAACGAGCTCATCATCAAGGTGCCTGCCGGCGTCAACGTCGAACAGTATTGCATCGCCGCGCACGCCGCCCTATCCGAGCCGACCATTCTTGGCGAGGTGCCGCTGGACGGCGATCTCCCCGCCGAGCTCTTCACACTGGCGCGACGAATCAATCTTCGCACGGCCAGTCACGGATCGACCGGCTTTGAGGATTTGGGCGCGCCGCTTCTTGGTGTGTCGTTGGCTTTCGATCCGGCCGTTCGGTCTTCGCTCAAGTTCAATCGCGACGATTCGCAGCAGCTTCCGGAGGGCGGGGAATGAACGTATTCTACCTCATCCGCGATCGCTTCGCCGATCTTTTTCGGCATCGAGATTTTGCAGGAAAGCAGTTTAAGAAGCTCAAAGACGACATCAACAGCCTGCGATCGGATATTGCCGCGCTGCGCATTCAGCCGGATGGGCCGCTCGACGCGATGCTCCAGAATGTGCATCACCTCGTGCCGCTCATCATCACCGAGCACGTCGTCTGCGGAGAGGACGCGACCGGCTATCCGGACGAGGCGACGGTGCCAATCGAGTATTTTCGGGCGCGGCGGATGGAGATGGACCCAGCGCCATTCTCAGGCGTGGCCTTCAACAAATGGCGCAAAGACCCGGATGATGACACCGACGATTACTTCGTCATGAATGTGCCAGGCGAGACCGGGCTTTTCGTCGGCTGCCGAATCTGGGCGATCCTGAGCCACGAGGCTGTCATCTACGGCGAAGAGAACGAGATTCAGTACCAGGGGGCCATCTTCATTCCCGTCGCCGGCGAGCACCGCGGATTCTGGGCCTACATCAACAGCGCCGCCATCGACGGCGATCCGCAGGAGGCGTGGAAGTACTACCAGTGGCATCAGCTTGGCACCGGCTTATCGCACGCCGACAGCCATTACAGCGGCAAGGTATTCGCGGCGGATGGTGCGATTCCAGAATTCACGCTGCCCACGGCGCTGCAACTCGAATCGATTTCTTATGACGCGACGTTCACAGCCGGCTACCAGGAGATTCCCGGCGATACGCCGATCTTTGTGCGATGGGTCGGTGGCGGCTGGACCGGGCTCGTAATCAACGGCAAGCCCTATCACGGCTTCGTGTTCAATCACTTCACGCTGCCGGTCAGCGATGATGAGTGTGTATAGACAATGTCGATCATTGTTCCGACATCCACGGGTAAGCTCAGGCGCACGGCGGCAGGGAAGATGCGCGCTGGCTGCTGTTGCGGACCGCCCTGCGAGCACTGCGGCGATGCGCCGACGCCTGAGACCTTGAGCCTTGAATTCAGCGGTGTGACGGTGGCCGCGTGCACCTACGCGCCGTTTCCGTCATTCCCGCCGAAGATCTGTCACTACAACGAAGTCGATGACTCGCTCGACATGACGGTCATCGTTCAGCGATGCCCAGGCTGCGATGGCGAGGACTTCGTTCCATGCTGTTGGATCGGCAACTCGGGCGTAAATGCGCGGCATAAGTGTCTGGCGACGGCGCCGCCTTCAGACCCACCTGATTGGTTCCCACTCTATGCGATCGTTTACCCCTTCGCCGTTGTGGGCGGGCAGCAAATCTTCGCCGTCTACCTTGGCTACCTGGATTACGTCGAGGGGCAGTGCGATCCGCCTCTTTTCCCGACCAGTGATTTTGTCGCGTTCTTCGCGCAGTTCAATTCAGTCACGCAACTCTTCTGCGAAGAAGAGGTGAATGAGAACAATGAGGTATTAACGCCATACACCTGCTCGCTCGGTTCACAGCACATTGCCTATGGAGGGTCGGTCGCGATCAACCCGCTATGAGACTGCCGCTACCGATCATTCAAGCGCGCGTGCGGGCCTGCAAGGGCCGGGGCAGAGACACTGCGTGCGAACATTATCTCGGCGAGTGGCAGTGCAGCGTGATTGGCAGCCTGACATCCGCGCTCAAAAAGAGCGAGCGAGGCCTTTGTCCCAAGGGGCTGCATCCCGATTCGCCAGCGGAAGTCGAGCCGGCATCGAAGCCGATTCGATGGCCGTTCGCCAGGCGGATCGTGCATGGAGCGGCGAGGCTGTTGGAATATGCCATTCGGCGGTGCAGGCCGTCGAACGCGATCGTCGAGTTTCGGCGGCGGCAATGCGCGACGTGCGATGCCCGGCGATCGATTGCGACGGTCAGTGGCTGTCGACTGTGCGGCTGTCTGACTCGCGCTAAGACGGCGATCGCGACGGAGCGATGTCCCAAGCGGCGATGGGCGGCCGTGAAAATCGACGGCTGTGGCAGCAAGTGCGGAGGATGCGGTCATGGCTGACTACACCGTCGCACATCGCCAGCCTCTTGTTCAGATTCCTCGCATTTCCGGCGTAGAACCCGGCGCGATGATCTCGCTGTATTGGAACGGTTCGACCGCTCGCAATGGTGATGGCTATGTGCCGGCGGGCGGCGCAGACGTCAACTTCTCGCGGCCGCTGTTTGGGCCGTCCCCGATGTGGCTCAAGGGTCATCCGTTTTTGTTCGGCGGCGGCTTCGGCCTTGGTGGATTTGGCGAGCCCGGATGCGACTTTTTCGACGGGCACGGCTTCGGCATGGGACCGTTTGGCGTCGGCGCGTTCGGTGTTAATGGAGGATTTTGGACATGGCGGCCTGCAAACAACTGGCGCAATGGAATCTATCGAATTGTCGCGCGCCTGAGAGACGCCATCGGAAATGAGCAGGCGGCGGCGATGGCAGACATCACGATTGAGGTGGCAGCGCCGCCGAGACCCGTGCCATCGGCGTGGATTGTTTCGAGTACATCAACAAAGGTGACTATTGCTTGGAGGCACTCTCCGGACTTTGAGCCGGCGTGAAAAAATATGCCAGAACAGACGCGAGAACAGCATCAACTCTTGGGCGGGACAGCGCTCAACACGGCCGGTTACTTCGGCGGGTTTATTGCCGCGCTGGAAAATCTGTACATGCCGGCCAAGGCGGAACAGTCCAACGGAAATCATCACATGTCGCTCGTGAATCTATTCGATTCGCTGATGCGCCGTGTGTCGAACACGTTCCGAGGATACATCTACAAGAACAGTGCTGATGCAGCCAATGAATTCAGCGTGAAGCCATTCTGCGTCACGCATCGCGGGCTCGATTACTCCCACGCCGGGTCCGTCAATCTGGGACCGCTTGCGACTGGCGTCAACAATATATGGGCCGTGATATCGAACACGACCGGTACGATTACAATCGGCGTTGGTACGGCTTGGCCGAGCATCCCGCACCTGCGGTTGGGCTATATCGACATGCCGGCGTCGGGTCACTGGCTGCCGGATGATCTGCTGCCCGCCGCCGACAGGCACATCACACCGAGTGGAACTACCAAGTTTTTCAAGAAGCTTCTGCACACCGACACCGGCGCTCTCGACATCGGCCGCGTGCCGGCGAACGCGATCGTTGCGCAGGCCAAAGTTTTTGTTAAGACAGCGTTCAACGGCGCAACACCGACACTCAAGATCGGCGATGCCGTCGATGATGATCGGCTTGGCGAAACCGGCGACTTCACGCTGGCGACACCGGGCCTCTATACCGCCACGCGGCCATACCAATTCACGGCTTTAACGACGCTCCGGTCGACGCTGTCGATCGGCGGAAGCCCGTCCGCCGGCGAGCTTTACATTCTGATGGAGTATTGGTTCTGATGGCGCTTCCCGCACTTCCAACCGCAGAGAACGAGCTCGGGTCTGTCGTCGATGGCGTTAACCTGGTCAATGCAGCGCACGTGAATACGCTTCGAAGACTCATCGAAGCGCTTTCGATTGCTCCTCGCGCTTTCGGAACCGCGCCGAATCAGATCATCGTCGACCCCGCGAACAGTCGCATTCAATATACCGGCACATGCCGGCCAGTCGATCACGTTGAACTTGTCTATCAAAACCTACTCGCGTCAACCTCATCATCTTCATTTGATGGCGGCGGTTCGGAAGCTGCGAGCTTCGTTGAGGCCGCAGTTGGAATTGATGCTGCGAATCTGCGCGGATTTCGAACGCGGGCTATAACCATTCCGTGGTGGATGGATGTGAGCGACACAATCGAAGTTCGCGGCTGGTTTCAGCCTCAGGTGGTTGTGGCCAGCGCCGTCATTGTATTCGGTTGTCGCTACGATCGTGTGCGCGAGGGCGACTCGACGCCAATCGCCGAGAATTCGAGCCTTGTCAATCTCTCCAGTGCTCAAACTGTTAGTTATCGCCAGCAGCAACAATTGTTCGGCACCTTCCCCGGTGGCACGTTTGCTGTCGGCGATCACATCTCGTTTGCAATATTTCGGGACGGAAGCCATGCCTCCGACACCTATGACACGGCTGGTGGCGCGAGCGGGACATGCCGCATAAGCACCAGCGCATTTCTGAGGGGAAGGAGAAAGTACGCATAATGTTGACCCCGCGTGAAGAGCAATGGGTAAAAGACCATGTCGCGGCCGCAGACGCGATCGCATCACATGAAACGGCCGTCGAAGCGCGGAGGCTTCGAGTGATCGCACTAAAGCAGCGGCTTCGCACTGACCCGCAATACAGCCGGGAGCAGTATGCGACAGACCTGGGCGCAGACCCCGAGCCTGTCAAGCCCGCGCCTGGCCCGCGCGGCGGGGAAGTACAAGAGGAGGCTCAGCGATAGCATGCCGCAGTTTGGGGAATTCGTTTATGGCGGCGGGCTGTACGGCGAGCAGGCCGAAGGCTATCGCATTTACCTGCGCAAAAGCGCGGCTCCGATCTTGGGCGTCGATTCTCCGCTCATCACAACGACAGATTTGGTGAACCTGCAGGACGTAATGCTCGCGTTGCTGCCAACAGTTGCGGATTCGGATTACTTTGGAATCGTGACGGCGTTCAATGCATTCGGTGAGTCGGACGCGATCGCTCATTTCGAATTCCGCACGGATGAGACAGGCAGGCCGATGCTGGTGCCATCACCGATTACGAATCTGCGCGCTACAGCGTTGGCCGGCGGTGTCATCGAATTGGAGTGGGACTATTGGGAAGTCAATGCGGTTGGCGTTGTTGCGGACGATTTCTGGATTATTGGTTCGCTAGAACCGCTGCCGGTAATTCAACCCTTCGAGGCTGGACTTTGGGAAATTCAAGAGATCGTTCCTCACTTACAACCGCGAAGAAGGTATGCGTTGCAAGTGCAGCTGGACCCGTCGCCGTTCGATGTGGAGTTTCAATTATATCTAAGGGTTCTTTCGCGCCGCGACGGTAAGTTCGAACCACATGTGTCAGACGTGGTTGTCCTGGCTGATGCGGCCGCGCCCGCCACGGTTGCGGCCGAGATGTCGGTCTCTTAGAGCAGGACCATTGAGCCGCTTTCGAGACCCGGTCGAAGGCGGCTCGACGGCCCCGCAAGAGGCAGCCGGGATAGGATGTGGAACTCACAGAGCGAGCACCGAAAGGCTGGCCGCTCGCTTTCTGCGCCGGTTTTTTGTGACAAAATCTATGCGCAAAATGACAAAATCTTTTGCGCGCACTAATTCAAATGGTGGCAAATTGACTCGGCGTGTCGTTGTTGTTACGCTACTTGATTGAACGTTCAATTAGGAGCCTGGGGGCTGGCGGGTTGGCGTTTTCGGTGTGACGCATGACGGACAAGTCGACACGAGAACGATTGCTGGATGTCGCGATGCGGTTGTTTCATGAACAGGGATACGCCGCGACTGGGGTTTCAACGATTCTGCGTGAGGCCGACGTCAACAGCGGCAGTCTGTACCACTTCTTCCCTTCGAAGGAAGCGCTGCTTGAGGGCGTGCTGAATCGATACATGGAGCTTTTGTGGCCGATGGTTCTCAATCCGGCTTTTGCGAAGACGGATGATCCGGTGGAGCGCGTGTTCGCGGTGCTGGATGGATATCGTCAGATGCTGGTGATGACGAATTGCACAATGGGCTGTCCGATCGGGAATCTGGCGCTGGAGTTGAGCGACACGTATCCGATTGTGCGTGAGAAGGTGAAAGGGCTGTTCGAGGCGTGGTGTGCCGGGATTCGGACCTGTCTGGACGCGGCCGCGGATCGGCTGCCATCGCATGTCGATCGCGAATCGCTTTCACGTTTTATTCTCACGGTGATGGAGGGCGGCATGATGCAGGCCCGGGCACATCGATCGTTGGATCCGTATGACGCTTCCGTGGCACATTTGCGAGAGTACTTCAAGCAACTGCTGGCGGAGCGGCGCGGCGGCGCCGCCTGAGTGATTGGTTTGAGTCACTTTTTCAAGGTGGATTGCGATGACGGGGAAACAGTACATCCAGGTGATTGGCCGGTGCATTTTAATCGTCGTGTTGACCGTTGAGGCCGGTAGGGCGCTGGGTGCCGCATCAGAGGCACAGGCACCGACCGCCAAACCAGGTCTCTCGGAGACGCCGTTCATCGAATGGAGTGACGGCAGCGACAGGATTCTTCGCAAAGAGGTGGTCATTCACGCGACGATCGATGAGGTGTGGCATGCGTGGACGACGAGCGAAGGCATCCGGTCTTTCTTCGTTCCTGACTCGAATGTTGATCTGCGAATCGGCGGGCCGTTCGAACTTTTCATGGGTATGGATGCTCCGGACGAGTCCGGACTGCGCGGTTCAGAAAGTTGCCGCATCCTGAGTTATCTTGACCGGGAGATGCTCGCCTTCGAATGGAACTTTCCGCCGGCCGTGATGAGGCTGCGCAAGAGCGGGGCAAAGACGCACGTTGTCATCCGCCTGCGACAGGTCGACGGCGGCAGGGTCAAGGTCACGTTGTCACAAGCCGGTTGGGGCAAGGGCGAGGACTGGGACGCGGGGTATGCCTATTTCGACTCCGCCTGGGGGAAGGTGCTGGAGTTGTTGAAGTCGCATTTCGACGGCGTCCAGGGGACATCGGTTTCGGCGACGAAGTCGGCCCCCGCGACCACGACCGTCGAGAAGCATGTCACGGTGACGGCATGGGACCGGCCGGAGCGCCGTCAGGATTTTGAGGTCATTGTTCCGTCATCCGTCGATGAGGTCTGGGAGATTCTGTCGACCGGGAAGGGGCTTGAGCGGATCGGGGGTCGTAGCGCGAAGGTTGAACTGAAGCCGGGCGGCAAGTGGGAATTCTGGCAGGGTTCGCCAACGCGTGTGCAGGTTTATCTGCCGAAGGAGTTGCTTGCATGCACCGGCAGCGCGCCGTCGCAGTTTCCGGAGGTGCAAAAGGGTGGGCACTGGGGCGTCTACTTCCTGGAGCCGATCGATGGCGGCCGCACGAGGTTGCGGTTGAGCGTGGTGGGCTGGAAGGAGGGCGAGGAATGGGACAGGGCGTTTGATTATTTCCTTAAGAACAACGCGGTCTTCATGGAGTGGATCCACGACGCGCTGGCGTATCCGGTGCGGGTGGATCGGCGGGCGCGAACGATGGATTTGTCGTGCGTGGTGGCTGCTCCGCGTGAGGCGGTGTGGAGGGCCTTCACGACGAAGGAAGGTATCGAGTCCTGGATGGTTGCGAAGGCGGATCTTGACTGGCGAATCGGTGGAAAGTGGCGAACCCATTACGCCAAGGACGGCGAGATCGGCGACCCGAACACGATCGAGAACATCATTCTTAGCTACGAGCCTGAGCGCATGTTTTCGTTGCAGATCGGGAAACCGCCGGAGAACTTTCCATTCAAGGGTGCGGCGAAGCATGCGTGGACCGTGGTGTACTTTGATGATGCGGAAGGCGGCGGGACGCGGGTTCGATGCGTCGGATTGGGCTACGGAGACGATAGCGAGTCGCAACAAATGATGGATTTCTTTGAGCGGGGCAATCGTTGGACGCTTCAGCGCCTTCAGGAGAAGTTCGCGGAGACGCATTCAGCGGGGCGTTAGTTTCGATGCTGGGGACAACGGGGTGACCTGCCGGAAGGCGGGCAGAATCGGGCGAGCGGAAATGGGGCGCGTTGCGAGACTTGGAAGGTGGCCCATTTCCTCCGGCGGGAAATTTTTGTTTTGACCGCTTGTTCTCCGCTTGAAGTTTGGTTAAAGTACGGTTTCGGTTTGAGCCGGATCGACGAAGGTTCGCAGGAAATACGCACGGAACACGGATATCGACGCAGCGGGCGTGTGCGGGTTTGTTGCCCGGCTTTCCCGCGATCGTCTGGTGTGATGGATTTTTCAGGAAGGAACAGGTGCGCGATGAAGTTTCGAGTATTTGCAGGAATGTGTCTGGGTCTGGGGCTTTTTGCATATGTGTCGGCCAGCGCATTTTCAGGCGACGATAAGCCGGTGCCGGCCGGCGGCATGCCGCAGATGACGCCGGACATGCTCGCCCACATGCAGGAGTGCATGAAGAACATGTCGCCGAGCGAGCATCACAAGCTGCTGGAGCGGTCCGTCGGAACATGGAAGACGACGACGAAGATGTGGATGATGGGGGAGGCGGGCGGCCCTCCCATGGTCACGGGTGGGACAGCCGAGATGAAGATGGTGCTTGGCGGCCGGTATCTGATGCAGGAATTCAAGGGTGTGATGAAGATGCCGAACGAGAAAGGCGAGTTTTCGGAGATTCCGCATGAAGGGATCGGGCTGACCGGCTATGACAACGACCGAAATCTGTATGTCGGAACCTGGGCGAGCAGTCCGGGCACCGCGCTGCTCAACATGCGAGGCAGCGCGAGTCGTGATGGCAAGTCGATCACGTTCTATGGCGAGATGGATGAGCCGTTCATGAAGGTCTTCGGCCGGTATGTGAAGTATGTGCTGAAGTTCGTGAGTAATGATCAGATCGTGTTCTCGATTTACGATCTGCACGCCGGCGACGACTACAAGGTTGTCGAGGTGGTTTACGATCGGAAGTGAGCCGGATCAAAGGCACAGGTTTCAAGGCGAGCATTTCGTAAGTGAGTTTTTTTGAACAGGAGAGTCAATGATGTCCAGTGGTGTGAAGGCGATTCCGGATGGGTACCAGTCGGTGACGCCGCATATTGTCGTGAAGAACGGGCGATCGGCACTTGAGTTTTTCAAGAAAGCGTTCGGCGCGGAGGAGATCATGGTGATGCCCGGTCCTGACGGGCAGAGCGTGATGCATGGAGAAGTTCGGATCGGCAATTCTGTCGTGATGTTCGCGGGCGAATGGCCGGGGGCGCAGACACAGTCTCCCACGACGTTGAAGGGTACGACGGCTGCGATCATGATCTATTCTCCGGATGTGGACGCGGCATTCAACCGGGCGGTTCAGGCGGGTGCGACGGTGGTGATGCCGCCGACGAACATGTTCTGGGGCGATCGCTATTCGCAGGTGAAGGACCCGGAGGGGCATGTCTGGTCGATTGCCACGCATGTCGAGGATGTGCCGCCTGAGGAGTGCGCGCGGCGGATGAAGGAGATGTTTTCCCAGGGCGGCGGTTCGTGCAGCTGACGCCCGGAGGGCTTTCCCGCCTCAAGCGGCGGCGGGATCTTTCGTCGCTGGTCCGGGCGGCGATTGAGTCAGGTTGATTCCACTCCACACTGAAGGCCCCGGTCCCTTTGCGGCCGGGGTTTTCATTTGTATGGACGTTCCGGCTGTGGTGCCTGGGCCGTCGTGTCGGATTCGACCTGTCCTACTTCTTGTCCCGAACTTCATCGATCGTTAGCATACCTGATCTTGCAGTCGACACGGACCCGCCGTTGTTGAAGAGGGGTTTCGCTGTTCGAGCGTGAGCCTCCGTCCGTGTGGTCCATCCTTCTCTACAGGAGGCGTGCATGCCCAGTTATACCACGCAGGACATCCGTAACATCGCTGTCGTCGGTCACGGTGGCGCGGGCAAGACCTCGTTGTGCGAGGCATTTCTGCACTCGACGGGAGTGACAAACCGGCTTGGCAGCGTGTCGGCGAAGTCGAGCTATCTTGACCTCGACGAAGAAGAGAAGGAGTCCGGGCATTCGATTGATTCGCACGTGATTCATGTCAACGCGAACAACCGCTTGTTGAACATCATCGACACTCCCGGCGCGCCGGACTTCATCGGTCCGGCCGTGGCGGCGCTGGCGGCGGTGGAGACGGCGCTGGTTGTTGTGAACGCGGCGGGCGGCATTCAGGTTAACACGCGCCGCATGCGGGACAACGCGAAGCAGTTCGGTCTTGCGCGTGTGATCGTCGTGAACCATATCGACGCGGAGAATGCGGATCTTCCGGGACTGGTGAACATGCTGCGGAAGAGCTTCGGCGATGTCCTGTCGCCGGTGAATCTGCCGTCCGGGGGCGGCAAGGCCGTGGTGGATTGTCTGGCCAATGAAGGCGGCGAGACAGACTTTCTGAGCGTGTCCGAAGCTCACACCAACATCATCGAGCGGGTGTCGGAGTGTGACGAGGCGTTGATGTCGAAGTATCTGGAAGAGGGCACGCTTTCGGTCGAAGAGGTTCGAGCGAATTTCGTACGGGCCCTTGCGGCCGGCACGATCGTGCCGATCCTGTTCACGAATGCACTGAAGGATGTCGGCATAAAGGAATTGCTGGCGTTTCTTGCGGAGTGCTGTCCTTCGCCGCTGGAAGGTAAGCAGCGCGTGATTGTAAACGGCGACAAGGAAACGCCGATTTCGGTGAATGGTCCATTTGTCGGGCAGGTTTTCAAGGTGGCGATCGACCACAAGACGCATATCAAGTATCCGTTTGTCCGCGCATTGGGCGGCACGCTGAAGCCGGACGGGCAACTGGTCGTCGCCGGAGATCGCAAGGGTAATCGTCCCGGTCACATCATGAAGTTCCAAGGCGGCGACCACAAGGACATCGATGCGGCGATCGCCGGTGATATCTTCGCCGTGGCCAAGCTG
Organism: Phycisphaerae bacterium; assembly: GCA_019636475.1. Taxonomy (NCBI): domain Bacteria; kingdom Pseudomonadati; phylum Planctomycetota; class Phycisphaerae; species Phycisphaerae bacterium. Next base: position 48,384 of record JAHBXN010000009.1, on the reverse strand, counting down.
GAACTGCACGTGGGCCAGACCGTGTACGCGGATGCGGGTGACGGCCTCGTGCCGCTCCCGAAGATGCCGACGCCGATGTATTCGCTGGCTGTCAATGCGAAGTCACGCGGCGACGAGGCGAAGATCGGCGATGCCGTTCGCCGGTTCACGGACACCGATCCGTGCTTCAAAGTGGTACACGATCCGCAGACTCACGAGATGGTCATCAGCGGCACGGGCGATCAGCATCTTCGAATGATTCTTACGAAGATGCACAAGCAATTCAAACTGGATGTCGAGACCAAGCCGCCGAAGATTCCCTATCGCGAGACGATCACTGCGAAGGCTGACGGCCATTATCGTCACAAGAAGCAGACGGGCGGCGCGGGGCAGTTTGGCGAGGTGTATCTGTCGGTCGAGCCGCTGTCGCGCGGGAGTGAACCGACTCTCAGCTGGAACTGGGACATCTTCGGTGGAACGATTCCGATCAACTTCGAGCCCGCGGTGAAGAAAGGCGTGATGGAGTTGCTTACCGAAGGCGCGCTGGCGGGCTTTCCGCTTCAGGACATTAAGGTGTCGATCACCGACGGCAAGCATCATCCGGTGGATTCGAAGGAAGTGGCCTTCAAGATCGCCGGCAAGCTCGCGTTCAAGGACGCCATCCTCAAGGCGAAGCCGGTGTTGCTCGAGCCCATCGTGAACGTGGAAGTGACAGTCCCGGCGTCAAACGTTGGAGATATCACCGGCGATCTGGCCCAGCGGCGCGGCCGGCCGACCGGCCAGGAGATGCTGCCCGGTGATCTGGCGTTGATTTCTGCGGAGGTGCCGCTGGCGAAGCTGTCGGATTACCACTCTCGTCTCAGCTCGATCACGGGGGGCAAGGGCAGCTACTCGATGGAGTTCTCGCATTACGAAAACGTACCGTCGATGGAGGCGCAGGCCGTCATCTCGAAGTATCAACCGAAGCAAACGGAAGAAGAGTGAGTCGGGAAACGGCGGCAACAATGGAGCAGGCCACTCGCGATAAACGCCCGCCGGACGAGGGTGCGGCCGGAACCCTGTCCTCAAGCGATGCGGGGGGCGGCCCCGGGGGGCGGGAACTGCGCGGTGCCGAGTCTGCGGCACCATCTGCGACGCTGGATCCGGATGCGAAGCCGGTGCCGTGGTTTACGGCGTTCCGGATTGCGACGGTTCGCGGGTTTCTGGTGCTCTGGTCGCGGTTGTTCGGCTTGTCAGGTCTGTACATGCTGGGCCGGTTCTTCGGCACGTGCGAGTTTCTTGTTGATTACAACCGTCGCCGGCGCGTCGTGCGGAAGCTGACCGAGCTGCTCGGTGATGAACTCACTCCTGGACGCCGGCTCGCCCACGCGCGGCGTTACTTCATGCGGATTCGCTGCGACAAGATGTTCTACACCATCATGGATCGAATCCCCCGCGCGAAACTGATGAATCGCATCAAGTTGATTGACGGCCACCTGATCGATGAGGGTCTGGCTCGGGGCAAGGGCGTGTATGTGGCGTTGTGTCATTTCGGATCGCATTACATCGCCGGCCTGATGATGTCGCTTCTCGGCTACACGGTGTCGGGCTTGCGCGATCCGAAGGAAAGTGCGGTACGTCGCTACATCCAGCAGAAGTATCGCGAGACATTTCCGGAAGTTGCAACGATGGCGGTTTTTCCCGCGAATTCGTTTCCGCGTCAAGTCTATCGGCGATTGCAGAACAACACGTTGGTGGCGAGCCTGATTGACCCTGACAGGAAGCGAAGCGAAAACGCCAAATGGACCACCGTGACCATGTTCGGAGCGGAACGGGAATTGCTGGCGGGTCCTTTGCAGATCGCGTTTCGGTGCGGGGCGACCACGTTGCAGGGCTTCGTGGTATCGCGAAAGAACTTCTATTACCAACTGATCGTCAAGCCGCCGCTGGTGGAGCCGGGGACGGAGCGGGACGACGATGATTCGATACGGCAGGCGGCGCAGCGCTATGCGGTGCAGGTCGAGAAATTCGCCCGGAAATATCCGCATCACATCATGAACATCTAAGGCGCGCTGACGGGGCTTGCCGGAGTTTGCCGATATCTTCAGTGAGGGTTCCGCGCGCGTATCGAAAGTCGCTGACCGCGACGGTGACCGCCTTCCTGATGCGACTCGCGACGCGGAATTGGGTGGCGATTCATGGCAATGGAGAATGGGTTGGAGCGAGGTCTGGCGATGTCACCGGTCTCCGCGACCGAGCCGGCCGCGCGCAAGGAACCGGCCGCCGCCAGCGAACTGTTCGAGCGACATCTCGCTTCGCTGGAAAGTCAATTCGGTGACCTTCAGCGACAAGTGCAGCAGCTTCAGCGAATGGCTTCGGTCGGCACGATGACGGCCGTGCTCGCGCACGAGATCAATAATCTGCTTACGCCGATAATCACATACACGAAGTATGCCATGTCGAAGGATGATGTGGGGCTGCTGCGTACCGCCGTTGAAAAATCGAACAAGAACGCGGCCAAGCTGGCGGCATTGTGTCGGCGGATGCTGGGCTATTCGGGCGGCGGACCCGGTTGTGCTGCGTCGGCGCTGCCGGTCCGATCGCTGCTCGTCGAGGCCGTAGAGACGGTCGGGCGCGACCTGTCCAAGGATCAGATCGCGCTCACGATTGATGCGCCGGATGAACTGCGGGTGCAGTGCGATGCCGGCGCGATCGAGCAGGTGCTGTTCAACCTGGTGATAAACGCGTGGCAGGCGATGGCGGATCGTGCCGGTAGGTTGACACTAACCGCCTTTTCGATCGATGAGGATCGGGTGTCGATCGAGGTGTCAGACACGGGAACCGGCATTTCGCCGGAGCATCTGCCGCGCGTGTTCGAGCCGTTCTTCACGACCAAGGGCAGTGCGTCGAAATCGTTTCTCCGTGGTTCCGGGCTGGGACTGCACGTGTGCCGTCAGTTGATCAATGAGCAGGGCGGAACGATCGATGTGCGCAGCAGGCCGGGCGAGGGGACAACCTTCACGGTGACGCTGCCGCGTGCGAGTGATCAGGGCGACGCGAGTTGACGAACGCGAGCTGGCCGCTGAATGACGGCGCGGCGGACATCGCGGACGGTCACGATCAATCCGGATTTTCCGTTGGAGTCCGCCCAAACCGCCCAGCGCGTTCGGCGATGATCGTGCCGCGCGGCTTGTCTGCCTACGGCTGCGACACTTTGCCGTAGGTGAAATTCAGATCTGCCGTTTCGCCGGCCTTGAGCGTGATCTGTGACTGCTGCTTTTGGAAAGTTTCGTGCCAGATTTCGACGGTGTATTGTCCGGCGGGCAGGCGGGTGATCTCGAATTCACCGGTATCGCTGGTGACGGCGAAGAACGGGTGATTGAGGACACCGGCGTATGTGGACATCCAGCCGTGAACGTCGCATTTCACCTTCACCATGATTTCTTCTCGGGTGAATTTTTCGTTGCGGGTCATTCCGGCGGTGGGCTGTGCGAAATTGAACTTGTTGTTCTTCGTCGCGAGGCTGTGAACGTTGTGCGCGGTCGGGTCGCTGTTGCGTATGGTGAGGGTTTGTCCGACCTGAATCCCGAAAACGTGCGGCACGTACATACACCCGACCTGGTCGAGCAGAACCGGCTCGGCCGGGGCGGGATATCGCTGCGATATGCCCTGCTTGATGTACACGAAAACGTTCGGAACGGTTCCGTCAGGATTGACGATCTTGCTCGGATCGAGAACGGCCGCAGCGCGTGAACAGACTGCGTCGCCCGACATGGGCAGGGGCTTGGGCACCGGCCGCGTGCCCTCGAAGTGAACTTTGCCGCGAATGGCGGCCGTGCCGAACAGCTCGGCCGATGCCGGACTGTCCGCATCGTTGCCTGCCGGAGTAGATGCCGAGTCATTGGCATTTGATGCGGTCGGCGTTGACGGCTTTGACGGCGCGGTCGTGCTCTGCGGCGGGCTGGAGCATCCGGCGAGCATGGAAAGGATGAGCAGGCCGTTGAAGGGTTTTTGGATGCGTGTCATGAGCATGGCCTCCAATATCGGGTTGGCGAATGTCATCGATTGCGCCTGGCCGATTCCGTTGCGGTGGACCTTAGATTAGCGTGAAACGGCGATCGCCGGAAGTCTCGGCAGAGCGCAGCGGATTGAGTCAGGAATCAGGCGGCGCCGAACGACGGATCCTCGCGCAGACGTCTCAGAAATTCACGAACGCGCTCGAGCCGGGAGCGCCCCAGGGTGTGTCCGCCATATTGCACTTCGTAGAACCAGTCGACGATTTCCGGCACCATGGCGAGATCATGGTTGGATCGCGATAGCCGTTCGGCGAACTCGCGTGGCGTCGCGGTGGCCGGCTTGACATGGCCTTTGTTCTCAAGCAGGACAATGAGTCGATCGTAGAATCGGGCGTCCGCCTTGCGGATGATTGCTCGCGGGCGCAGCTTTCCCTTCGGCAGATATTCCCGCAGCATGAGCGAGACGATCCACAGCACGCGCAACGCCACGACGATGAGTGCGATGCACAGCAGAAGAAGCAGCCAGTAGAGCGTGCGCTGCCACACGGCGAGAAACTCCGGCCCCCAGAGCAGGCCGGCAAAGAGGTCAGCGACGCTGCGGTTTCCGTCATGGCCGTGCAGAAGGGCATCGAGCCACGCGGCGATGCCGTCAGCCAGTTCGGCGCGACTTCGTTCATCGAAGGAAACGATGGTGGTGGACCATTTGAATTCCAGAAACTCAAGGAACCGATTGATATCCGCCCAAAGCGTTGTGCGATCCCGCCGGGCGCCGTCAGTGGAGGGCGGGGTCGGATCGAATGCGGTCCAGCTTTGCTCGGGCAGCCACACTTCGACCCAGGCGTGGGCGTCTCGCCGGCGGAACTGATAGAAGCCTCCGACTTCGTTGAGTTCGCCACCGTGATAGCCGGTGACAAGCCGGGCCTGCATGCCGAGCGCCTGGCACATGAGCGTCATGGCGGAAGCGAAGTACTCGCAGTGGCCGCGGCGGGTCTCAAATAGAAAATCGATGATCGGTTCGGCGGATCGCGTGGCGTCGCGCCGGTCGAGCGTGTACTCGAAGGGTTTTTCGCTGAGGTAGTCCCGAATGGCGCGAGCGATCGATTCGTGCGTCTGCGGATCATTGGTATCGACGCCGGAAGGCACGAAGGTCCGGGCCAACTCCTCGACACGGCGTGGGATGGTGGATTGACCGTCGCGCGGCGATTGCGGCCGGCGGAGCGTCGTATTGAGCAGCCGGAAGATCGGCTCGTCCGACGACCAGATCGTGTAGTACGCCGCCTTGCGCGAGCTGGAATTCGCCTCGATGACGAGGTCTTTTCGGTCGACGCGAATTCGGCCGACGTCGTCCGATCCGAAGACCAGAGGCGGGTAGATTCCGAAGAGCACGCCGCTTCCAAGGGATTCGAGCCAGATTTCCTGCCTGATGAGTCTCGACATATCCGCATCGCGACGCAACTCGATGATGGGCAGCGGCGCGTCGCGCGTGGCCTCGGCCAGGACGCGCGGATAGACCGACGGCGTCCGTTGCCACTTTCCCCGAAAGTACCGATCAAACGTGAGTCCGCGGAGATATGGTTGAAAGTCAACATCGGTGATCGGTTCGCTGCCGATGAAGAACCGGGCGCGCATGACGGTGGTTTCGTCTTCGGTGATGAGGTTATTGTGAAGCTCGACGGCGTCGCTGAAGCCGGTTACGGATGCGGGTACAAGTCCGTGCATGCGGCTGAAGATTCCGCCGCGCCAACCCCGGGGCACGACGATGAAAAGGCACGCCGCGCTTAGTGCGATGAAGGCGGATGAGAGTGCAACGGCCCGCTTGATACCCACGCCGCGAAACTCCGCAGGTTGTTCAATCAACTCCGGATGCTGCGGCGCGGTCTCCGCGGGAAGCCGATCAGGAAGCCGGCCCAGCGCGCGACTCAGCGCGAGCGCCTGCCGGCGATTGACCGCATCGGCCTCGCGTCGCGTGTGAAAGTGGAGCAGCCAGGACAGTCCGAATGTGATGTCAATGATTGCGGCCATCGCGAAGAGCGGGCTGGCCGTGACGAAGGCACTGATGACCATGAGGAGAAACGAGATCATCGCGAGGAGTCCCGCGTCGCGATAGTTCTGGAAATCGAAGAATTTGCAGCAACCGAGGAAGATGATGAAGTGTGCAAGATCAATGATGTGGACCGTCTGCTCCTGGTCCTGATAGAACATTTCGTAGATGAGATAGACGGTTGCCGCGGTGACGCCAAGGATGATGACGGGCTTCGGCGCCGGCGCCTTGCGGCTGAATCGAAACCAGATGCAACTGAGCACGGCCGATGCGAAGGCGATGGCGAAGACGCCCCACGAATCCTCGGCCTCGACGGCGGGCAGAATGTTGATCATGACGAGGGCGAGCAGCGCCAGATGCATACGGCTGAGCGGCTTCATCGCGCGACTCCTTCCAGCGGAGTGCGCCGCACTCGCCGACCGACGCCTTTTCGAACTTCGGCCGGGCTCTTCTGAAGGTTGAGCGATCGAAGTGCGTTGTAATCGGGCCGATAGGGCCACTCAAAGAGATTGTCGAAGGCAGGCGTGCCGGGAACGAAGATGGTCGCCGGGCCGATTGTGCGTGTCAGGGCCCGGGCCGCCGCCCGCATGTCTTCATCGTGATTGGCCCCGAAGACAAAGCACGGGCAGTGCCATCGGGCCGGCCAACTGAGCCGGTGAATCTGGGATGCCAGTTCGTCTTCCGTGTTAAGGCCGCGGATCGCCAGCTCGGTCAGCAGGCGGGGCCGAAAAGCGCGACCTGTTCCGGGTGGAAGAACGACGAAGGGGTCGCCGTTGCATATCAGTCCGATGCGGGCACCGCGTTCGAGAGTTTCACACACGAATGTGGCCGCGGCGCTGATCGCGCAGTCGAGGCGCATCGCCTGGTCCGCATCGTGGGGACGGGTGAGACTGTTGACGACGCACCAGAGTTGAAAGCTGCGGGGCTGCGCCATCTCGCGAATCATCAGTTGGCCCGTGCGGGCGCTGCGACGCCAATGGATGCGGCGGGGATTGTCGCCTTCGCGATATTCGCGAACGCCGTAGAATTCCTCATCGCCTTGAGACCAGCCATAGTTGCCACCGAGTCCGGCGTTTTCGGTTGCGCGGGCGGCGATTTTGATTTCGCCGGTCATTTGTCCGAGCGGCGGAAAGACAATGACCTCCTGCGCCATTTCCCGCCGGACCCACTTGACGAAGAGATGCATCGGAAAACGGGATGAAACGATCATCGCGTTGAAGGTGAGGCGTCCCCGGCTGACGGCGGCGACGGTTGTCGAAAGCGTGACGGTCTCGCCGGGCGGTAGCGACTCGATAAAGACCTCGGGTTGAGACAGCGGACTGCGCCGCGGGAGCACGTCCGTTAAGTGAATGTTTCTCGCGACGGCCAGTCGGCTCCGATTTGTGACGGCATATCGAATGACGAACGGTTGCCCGGCAACGGCCGTCTCCGGGACGATTCGCCGGACGGTGAGCATCGGCAGAGTCCGCCAGCCGTGGAGAATGTTGATGATGAGCGCGCCGATGCAGCAGCCGAAGATGGCGAGCAGGAGATTGACGTCGGCATCCATGGCGGCCAGACCAATGACGCTGATGCCGAAAATGAACCAGATGCCTCCGAGCGTCGGGCGAATGCCGATGGGGGAGAGGTGTCGTTTTCCTGGGAGCCAGGTGAAACTTCGGGCCATGTGTGACCTTCACCGATGCGAGGCCGTCGCGGAAGTCTCGATGAACTCAGATCAGTCCAGTCGTCTCGCGGATCGCTTAACGGCCGCGGAAGCGCTTCGTGTGTGGACCGCGAAGCGCGCGAATGTCACGGGAGCGGATGGGAATCGAACCCACCAGACACTGCAAAGCAGCGTCTCGACGGCTTTGAAGACCGCGGAGCCCACCAGGAACCCGGACGCTCCCTCCTGATGGTGGAGAGTGTAGCGAAAGCGCGGGGGAATTTCCCTTGCTTTTTTTGAGCAGGCTTCGACGCCCGGTGGTGACTGATGCGGGTGAAAGGCCGCCCCCGCCGATCGCGAGCGGCCATGAGTCCATGGCTCAAATCGTGGCGGAACGGGTAACGCGGTCACGCACCCAGTCGAGGGTGACGCCCTTCTCCGCGAGCATCTGAGCAACGAACGAATCGGGTTCGCGAACCAGTGCGAGGAGGAGATGTTCGTCTTCGATCTCGCCGTGCCCCAGCCGGTTGGCCGAATCGACCGCGAGGACCAGCCGATGCCAGAACCTTGAAGAGCGAAACGCCTTGGCCAGTTCCTGCTGGTGCAGCCACTCGTGCGGATCGTGACCGACGGCGGTGCCGCTGTGATCATCCGTCGTGCTCGAGCGGAGAATGGTGAGGATTTCGTCTCTGACCCGCTCGATTTTCAGGCCGCGGTCCGCGACAGCCTTTGCAGCGATTCCGTCACCCTCGCGAATAAGACCGAGCAGCAGGTGCTCGGTGCCGACGTACTTATGACCGAACTTCCGGGCTTCATCGATGGCGAAATGAATGGCCTCGCGCGTGTCGGCGCGCTGGGCGAGCTTTGTTTGGTTCATTTCACGGGTGCCCGGCTCGATCTGCTTGTTGATGTCGTTTCGGAGAGCCTCGATGTCGATGTCCAGGTTGCGCAGGACGAGCGTCGCGACGTTCGACCCCGATGCAAGCAATCCCAGCATGATATGGACCGGGGCGAGATAATCGTGATGTAGTTTGACGGCCTCCTGGTTGGCGATGGCCATCGCCCGTCTTGCTCGGTCGCTGAATCTTTCGTGCACGGCGTATCCTCTCAATCTACTTTGAAGACAACTTTCACCAGCCATCCGTCATATGCACCCGCCGACGAACAGGGTCGGCGTGCGCGTCGGCACGATCGGGCCGCGGGGTCATCCTAACCGCAAAGCCCCGATCGATCACTTCTTCTGGGCAGCCTCTTTCGCCGCCGCGATGATCTCGTCCTGTACGACTTTGGGAGTTCGCTTGTATGAATCGAATTCCATGCTGAAGCCAGCCTTGCCTTGCGACATGGATCGCACGTCCGTCGCATAGCCGAACATCTTCGCCAGCGGGACGAGCGCGGTGACGACCGTGATCGGCCCCATGGTCTCGGTGTTCTGGACGAGTCCGCGGCGCGACGACAGGTCGCCGATGATGGAGCCCTGAAATTCGTTGGGCGTTTCGACGACGACCTTCATGATCGGTTCAAGAATGATCGGGCTGCTTCGCAGGAACGTTTCCTTGAAGGCGTCCCGCGCACAGATCTGGAACGCCATGTCGGAGGAGTCCACCGCGTGGCTCGATCCGTCTTCCAGGATCATCTTGACGCCGATGATCTCGTAACCGGCGACCGGTCCCTTCGCAAGCACGGACTGGAAGCCCTTGTCGACCGACGGGATGTATTCAGTCGGGATGCGGCCGCCGAAGACCTTGTTTTCGAATTCGTAGTTCTTTTCGCTGCCCTCGGGGAGCGGCTCGAGTTTTCCGACGATGTGGGCGAACTGGCCCGAACCGCCGGTCTGCTTCTTGTGCTTGTAGTTGTATTCGACAACCTTGGAAGGCGCCTCGCGGTAGCTGACGCGCGGCTGTCCGACTTCGAGTTCGACCTTGTATTCGCGGCGAATGCGCTCGCAATAGACGTCGAGGTGAAGCTCGCCCATGCCTGAGATGATCGTCTGTCCCGTTTCATGATCGGTCGAAACGTGGAAGGTCGGGTCTTCCTTCGAAAACCGCGAAAGCGCTTTGGAGAGCTTGTCGCGGTCCGCCGTCTTCTTCGGTGCGACGGCCAATGAGATCACGGGATCCATGATGTGCATGGATTCCATCGAGAGATTCGTTCCCTCGGAGCAGAACGTGTCGCCCGAGATGCAGTCGATGCCGACGACGGCCACGATGTCACCCGTGGATGCCGAGTCGACATCCTCGCGATCGTTCGCATGCATTCGCAGAATTCGCCCGAATCGGGCATTTTTCGTCGTGCGGGTGTTCACGTATTTGTCGCCGCGCGTGATCCTGCCCTGGTAGATTCGCATGTAGGTCAACTGGCCGAATGACTCGTCAACCAGCTTGAATGCCAGCGCGACGGTGGCGGCATCCGGATTGGATTCGAGCACGGTTTCAGCCTCGCCGTTCGACAGGTCGAGGGCGTACACCTCGCGGTCCAGCGGCGAGGGGAGGTACCGAACCATCGCATCGAGCAGGAGTTGGATGCCCTTGTTGCGATAGGCCGAGCCCATCAGGACCGGCGTAAATTCGTTTGCGATGGTGCCCCGCCGGAGGATGTTGTGAATGAAATCGTCGGGGACGGGCTTCTCCTCAAGCATCATGGCGAGGAGTTCGTCGTCATAGAGCGAGAGGGCATCGAGCATGCCGGTTCGAGCGTTCCGGGCTTCGTCCGCCATGTTCGCGGGAATCTCTTCCCAGCGCACGCGTTCGCCCTTCTCGCCGTCGAAGTAGGCGGCCTTCATCTTGATGAGATCGACGACGCCCTCCAACTGATCGCCCAGTCCGATCGGGAGCTGGATCTGGATCGTGGTGAGTCCGAGCTTCTGCTCTATCCCCTTGATGACGTTGACCGGATCCGCGCCGGCTCGGTCGAGCTTGTTGATGAAGCTGATTCGGGGAACACCGTAGCGCTTCATCTGGCGGTCAACGGTGATGGACTGTGACTGCACGCCGGCCACGCCGCAAAGCACCATGATCGCGCCGTCGAGCACGCGGAGAGATCGCTCGACCTCAACGGTGAAATCGACGTGCCCGGGGGTGTCGATGATGTTGATTTTCGTTTCGTTCCACTCGACCTGGGTGGCCGCGGAGGTGATGGTGATGCCGCGTTCCTTCTCGAGTTCCATATGGTCCATGGTCGCGCCTTCACCCTTCACTTCCTTGATGGAGTGAATGCGGCCCGCATAGAACAAGATTCGCTCGGTCAGCGTGGTCTTGCCGGAGTCAATGTGGGCGGAAATGCCGACGTTTCGAAGGCGGCTCAGGGGTGAATCGCTCATATCGATGCTCTTTTCCTTCAACTGCAGTTTCGTCGTCACCGACATCTTACTACAACTCCCGACGACGCCGGCAAACCTGCCGGTCACGTCCGATTTTCGGCCATTTACAAATAGAAGGCCGGCCGAATCACCGTCCCCTTGCGGGGCCCGGCTTGTCGTTCGCGACCGTACACCGAACCGCGTCGGCGTGTTCCGTCGCGCACGACCTATATCGTGCCGTTCGTATCGGTCCTTGACCGTTACGAACAGATCAATTCTCAGTGAGGATTTGCCGGAAACAGATGAGTGGCGGACCCTCGATCAGCCGGATGAAATCCCGTTCATCGCGACGCCGCCTGCGGCTTAACCCCATCCTAAGCATTTGTAGGCTAAGGAGTTAAGGCAAACATCGCCCGGCCAAGCCGATCGCGAGCCCTACTTTATAACGTCGAGTGGTGTGTTGTGTCAACGAAATTCCGCTTTCCGCCTTCGGATGGGGGCTCCTTTATTTCTGATTGGGGCGTGGTCCGGTTTGGCTGGGAGGAATCGGGATAGCGGACATGAGAAGTGATCTCAAGTTGCATTGTGGCGATCCGAGTTTGATATTTGCTGGGAGCGGTTTGATTCGAGGCGAGGGTCGATGGGCTGGGTTGGGCGGGTGCTCGACCGGAATAGAGGGAAGGATCTCTTGGACATTTCAAGGCGATCACTGACGTGCAGCGGGTTTTGCTGCGCGTGGATTTTCGCGACGGCCGTTCCGGTGTCTGCCGCCGTTCGAACGTGGACCGGCGGCGCTGGTAGTTCGAATTGGAATGTGGCGGGGAACTGGAGCGGGAACGCCATTCCGGGCAGCGGAGACACTGCGCAGTTTGATGCGACGTCCTCTAGCGATTGCGCATTCAAAGCCAATGTCTCAATCGCCGGGTTGATCATTGCCTCGGATTATGGCGGAAATCTCTCGCAGGGCTCGGGTGCGACGCTGACCGTCGGCGGCAGCGGTATCTCGATCATGGGCGGCACATTTCATGGCAGCGATGCGCCGATCGATTGCAACGGCGCGTTTACCATGACGGGCGGGTCGTTTCGCGCGACCTCCGGGACGTTCTACGTATACAAGAACCTGACGATCTCCGGCGGGTCGTTTGCGCACCACGGCGGCAGCGTCACGCTCAATGGCTGGGACAAGACCGTCAATGTTGGTGGCGCGGTCCTGAATGATCTGATCTATGACGTTGGCGGCAATAGCGTCACCGTCAGCGGTACGATCGTTCTTGACGGGAATCTGACGATTCAGTCGGTCAACTACATGAACGGCGGCACGATTCGCGTGCGAGGAAACGTGACGTCGAACGACACGGCGATCATCGGCTACCCCGGAACCATTCTGATGTTCGATCAAGCGGGTGACCAGAGCCTGATTGCGGGTGCGGCCGACGCGCTGGTGCCCAGTGTCACCATCAATAAGCCGAGCGGGACGCTGACGATCCAGGGGCCGATCGGCGTCTTTAATCATTGGTCGCATATATCGGGAGCGGTCGACTGTGGCGCCCAGCCGCTGAAGTTCGTGGGATACGACAAGACCATCACGGCTGGGACGATGAACTACGGCAGTGTCTTGTTCAGTACCGGCGGAAACAGCATCACAATCAGCGGCATGATGGACGTGAACGGTGATTTGACAATTCAGAGCGTGAACTATCTCAGCGGTGGTGTCATCACTGTGGCTGGAAACGTCCTGACGACCGACACAAGCGTGAATGGCTATCCCGCGGCCACGATACGATTCGACGGCATCGGTGATCAATCGCTCTCGGCGGGTGGAGCCTATGGCATGGTTCCGAGCATCGACATCGACAAGTCGAGCGGCAAGCTGACGATTAGCGACCAGATCGGCGTGCACAAGGACTGGAAGCACACGACGGGAGATGTTGACGCCTCGGGGTCGATCGTGCGTTTTGTGGCATTCGACAAGACCATCGACGCTCAGGGGATGGCGTTCAACAATGTCGAGATCGCGACGGGCGGCAACAGCGTGATCGTCGTGGGTTCGATGCGGGTCGGGGGGGATTTTCTTCTGACCTCCGTCAACTATTTTCAGGGCGGAACGATTTTCGTCGCGGGAAATTTGACGAGCAATGATACGGCGATTCAGAGCTACCAGGCCGTGACGATCGTTCTGGACGGCGAAGGCGATCAACTCATCACGGCCGGTGTGAATGCCGTGTTTCCGAAGAGCATCACCATTAACAAGACGCGATGCACCGGCGGTGCGGCACGCTTGGCATCGGATCTTCGGCTCAATCAAAGTGGGCAGAATCTGACCGTCGTCGAGGGCCGATTGGATCTGAAGGGGTTTTCACTTGTGGTGAAGGGTTCCTCCGGCAAGTTTGTGATTCAGGATGGCGGCATTCTGGAATGCGAGTCAGGCGCCACGATCGCGACGAATCTCTCCTATCCTGAGCTTCAGTGCGGAAGCATGGTCGTTGTCACGGATGTGACCAGCTATGCCTTTCCTGGAAACACGGTGTCGGACCTCGGCGGCACATGTGGTAATTCGAGCTGGTTCGCCTCGGTGGGGTGTGCCGCAAGCACGACACCCGTTGCCTGCACGGCGACTTCAACGCGGCCGCGCGTCGTGTCCTGGCGCGAGGTCAAGCGATAACACGCCGTCGATTGAGTCCTTTCCGGCCGATTGAGTCGTGATATCCTGATTTTCCGGCATACCTCTTTTCTTCGCCGGAGTGGTTTTTCGGGCGTGGGCCGATCAGGGCACGTCTCATTCCGCGACATTCCGATGCAGCGCCGCCGGCAACGGCGACTTCCAGCCCACTGTCAATCACGTCTGGTTTTCGGTCGTGTTGCGAGGCATATTGGCCATTACGCGACCTGAATGTGATTCTTTAGTTGGTCGATGTTCATCTGGAGGTATGGGCGTCGCTCGGACGATGCCCGTGGAGCGAGAAAGGCGTGAAAATCAACCGATTACTTCTGCTGCTCTGGCTTCTGCTCACAGCGTTGGTCGTACCGCGCGAGGCGACGGGCAACGACCTGACACCGGTGGTCGCCACCTTCAGCAGAAAGTCCGCGACGAGTCCTCGATATAGTACGCTGAGTGGTTCGAACTGGAGTTCCTCCGCCGCGATGCCAAGCGTCGGTCGCGAGCCGGCGTGGGTGGTCGCAAGAAACTGCCCGACCCGCAACGAAATCGCGTTCGGTTCGCTCGATTACGACGAGGACGTCAATCTGCTCTTCTTCAACGGCTCGACATGGAGCTCGCCAATCGAAGTCTGTTCGAATACGGGCCAGTTCGCCAAGCGCGCGTTTGATCTCGCTTACGAACAGGCGTCCGGGGATTTACTGGCCGCCTACTGGGCAGAGGACGCAGGCAAGAAGAAGGTTGGCTATCGCACCTATTCCGGCGCTTCGGTTTCGTCCGAGTCATTTCTCACGCTGCCGGAAAGCAATCAGGTTTGGTTCATCAGCCTGACGCCGCAGCCGGATAGCAACGAAATCATGCTGCTCGCAGGTAATTCAAACGGCAAGTTGTACGCCGCCATCTGGAATGGCGCGAGTTTCGGGTCGGTCACCACGATTGAGACGAACTCCGTCAAGGATTACGAGAGTTTCGCCGCGGTGTACGAGTCCAAATCCTCAAACTGTCTGATCGCCTATTCCAATGCGTCGAGCAATCAGCCGCGTTCGATCAAGTGGAATGGCAGCACATGGTCGTCGGTTACGAACATGCCCTCGGTCGGCTCGCAGCCTCGATGGATTCGGCTGGCAGCCGACCCGACCTCCAACAAGGTCATTTGCGGCATTTTGACTGGCGGCTCCGAATATTGGGCGAACGCGTGGAGCGGCAGCGCATGGGGTTCCGCGACTGAGATCGAGTCGAAGGCGCCGTTTAATGATCGCCGGGCCTTCGATGTCGCGTTCGAGCCCTGTGGGAGCACCGGTCTGTATGTGTATTGCAAGGATGCCGGCGCAAACTCCCGTCGGGCGCGCACTGCCACCTGGAACGGGAGCTCATGGCAGTGGGACGGGGGTTCAGGATCCGATCTGGCCGATAATCTCCAGGTCGTTCAGTTGGTGCCGAATTCGGCTGCCGGAGAGATCATCGTCGCGATCTCTGACGAGACGAACAACCTGAACATGGCGCGATGGTCGGGCGGATCGCTCGGCTCTTTCTCACAGTTGGAGACCAGCCTCGGAGGCTCAAACGCGACCGAACGGTACATGATCGCGGCGCCGACTGCATCATGTCTGATTCCCGCGAATACACCCTATGTCAACGACTTCGAGGGCAGCGTGGGGCCGGAGTGGTCGAATACGACGGTGACGAATAACGCCACGTTCACGAAATTCCTCGGTCAGCACCGGAACAACTCGGTGAAGCTGGCATTGAATACGACGCCGGGCACGGTTTACTCACTGACATTCGATCTCTACGCGATTGATTCATGGGACGGAACGCCGGGGCCTTATGGTCCCGACGCATTTCAGGTCAGCATGGATGGAACGATAATCTTCAATCATACGTTCATCCACGATTCCGGCTGGATTAACGATGGCTACTCCTATCCATACCCTCCGGACCAGAGCGGGCATTACGGCTTCAGCAGCAATTGGAAGGACGGCATCTTCCGCACGGTGGAAGTCGTGTTCACGGCGTCATCCAGTGTCACGACGCTGGCGTTCATGGGGGCGTTGACGGACGAATCCGGTGGCGGGATGGCTGACGAATCCTGGGGAATCGACAACGTCAGCGTGAAAAGCGCCCGGTTCATCGATGTGTCATCCGCTACGGGCTTCGCGGTGTCGTCCTCGTCAAATGCCGACACCTTCGCCGCGGCCGCTCACTGGGGCGACTTCGACGGCGACGGTGACTTGGACGTGATTCTGACCGGCAACACCGCGAAATTTCTGACCAATAACAACGCCGGAGTCGGCTTTACAAGTGCCACGTTCGGCGGCGGCAACAATTATCGCCAGGGCGCGCTGCTCGATATCAGCAATGACGGTCACCTTGATTTCTGGATCTCGTGTGCGAACTCCGGCTATGACACGGAACGGCTGTATACCAATAACGGCTCCGGCGGCCTGTCCAGCGCAGGAAACGCCGGATTCTCCGCGCCGACGAACAACGAAGGCGTCGCGGCCATCGACGTGAACCGCGACGGCTGGATCGATATCGTGCAGTGTTCGGAGAACGGCAACTACATCGGACTCAATCAGGGTGGCACATCGGTGTCACTGGTCGGTACGAACGGGTCCGGGTACGGACTTCATACCTCGGGCAATTTCGGCAATGGAGATTTCATCAGCGCCGGAGATGTCAACAACGACGGGTATGTGGACCTCTTCTATCATTACTCCGGCGGCAAGCTGTTCGTGTCCAAGGGCGAAGGCACCTACGCTCGCAACAACTATGGCATCTCCGTCGTGACCGGGAATGACAAAAAGATCGGTTCGGCCTGGGCGGACTATGACAATGATGGTGATCTGGATCTCTATGTGCCGCGCTTTGAGAAAGGATACAGCGGATATCTGTGGCGAAACAATGTGAACTGGGCCACGCTGAGCGGGACATTTGCGAACATCAACGGCAGCTCCGGAGTCAATCTCAATCCCGGTGTGGGTTCCAATGGCGCAACCGGCATGAGGACGTGCGCCTGGGGTGACCTTGATAACGATGGTGATCTTGATCTGGTCATTGCCGGCCCCGAAGGCAAGCTGCTTGTCCATGAGAACCAGGGTGACGGCACGTTCAAACGCATCGGAGCTGGTCTTCGGGCAACAGGCGATATCATGGATGTCGTCTTTGTGGATTATGACAACGACGGCGATCTGGATCTCTCCGTCACGCGCGTCGGTGCGTCCGCGATGCTCTTTCAAAATCAGACCAACAATGCGGACTACTTGAAGGTCCGATTGATTGGCCGCGGAGAGGGTGCGACGAACTGCGCGGCTGTGGGCGTGCGAGTGGAATTGTGGAGCGCGAGCGGAAAGACCTATCTCGGGCGCCGGGATATCGGCACGGCCCGAGGCTTCTCTGGCACTGAGCCACTTTGGGCCCATTTCGGCGGTGTGAATCCGAACACCTCGTACAAGCTGAAGATTTACTTCGATAGCCGGTCTGTAACCGATCCATATGTGGTGAGCGTGACGCCCTCTGCCGCGAGCACGACGATCGGCGCTCGCGTCATCCCCCAGATGATCACAATCACCGAGCCGAACCCGAAGAAGCGCGTGATGTCCTGGTCGGAATTGCGCAACTGACGACCAGACGAGCACTTCAGCAACGACGGTCGCGGTGGAGCCCTCGGGCACCGGCTGTCGGAATCTGCCGACTGCCTCGCCAGCGTCTGAACCGGGCTGCCGCTGAACCAATTCAGCCGCTTTCAAATCATGTCCAGCCGTTGATCAAACCGCGCCTTGAATGCGTACCGGTTCGGTACTATATTGTCTCAGCTCTTGGGTTTTGGGATGGCCGGTTGTCGGCCGCTGATCCGAGGGTTCCTGAAATGGGTTTGACGTGTTTGCGCTAACCCGAAAGACGGATTACGCGATCATTGCGCTGGCCCATTTGGCGCAGAATCGTGACCGGCTGTGCACGGCGCGGGAGATTGCTGAGAAATTCCGCGTTCCGACCGCTCTGTTGATGAACGTGCTTAAGACGTTGAGCCAGAGCGAGTTGGTTCGATCGATTCGTGGTGCCAAAGGCGGCTATTCGCTGGCGAAAAGTCCCGACGCTGTCACGCTATCGGCAATCATCCAGGCGATTGAGGGGCCGATCCGCTTCGTGCAGTGCTCAAATCATTCGCCGATGCCTGATCCGGTGTGTGAGCTTTCCGAGCTGTGCCCCGTGAAGTTGCCGATTCAGCGCATCCAGGCCCGGCTGGAGAATTTCCTCCTGCAAGTCACGCTGGCTGAGATCGTCCGTGATGCGAAGGATCCCCAATCCGCCGCGACACTGACGGTTCACGGCAGCGAGTGCAGGTCGGCCGCATGTCGAACCAGCGAGGTGACCGGCGGCGCGGCCGTTGAGGTGTGAATGAAAGCAGCGGGCTCGCGTTGGCGCGGGCCCTGAGTGGATGTCGTCGCCGCCCAGCAGGCGGCGTGACGCGAGGAGAAATCGACGATGCCGATTGCACTGACCGAACGAGCGGCTGCCGAAGTCAAGACGATCATTGCGGACCAGAAGCTGGACAATGAAAAGACCTACTTGCGTGTCGGAGTCAAAGGCGGAGGCTGCAGCGGATTTTCATATACGCTCGATCTGACCGAGGCACGGAACGAGAACGATGAGGAATGGGACGTTCACGGCGTAAAGGTGATCTGCGATCCCAAGAGTCAGATCTACCTGGATGGCGTCGCCGTGGATTTCAAGGATGAGGTGATGGGTCGGGGCTTTGTGTTCAACAATCCCAACGCGACGCACACCTGTGGATGCGGCAGCAGCTTCAGCGCCTAGACATCGGCCGTGACCGGATCGGGTCGGCGACTGATGCCGCGCGGACCTGATTAACCACACCGGCGAGCGGCGAGATTGGGAGTATCGGCTTAATGAGCAGCGGTTCCACCGAGACACTGAATAAATGGGCCTCGCAGGAGTACAAGTACGGCTTCGTGACCGACATCGAAGCCGATGCTGCTCCCAAGGGCCTCAACGAGGACATCGTTCGCTTCATCTCCGCGAAGAAAGAAGAGCCGCAGTGGCTCCTCGACTGGCGGCTGAAGGCGTATCGCCATTGGCTGACGATGAACGAGCCGAATTGGGCGAATCTGAAATACCCGAAGATTGACTACCAGGACATCATTTACTATTCAGCGCCGAAGCAGCAGAAAGACCGCCCGAAGAGTCTGGACGAGGTCGATCCGCGGCTGCTTGAGACGTATGAGAAGCTCGGCATTCCACTGAACGAGCGGGCGGCGCTGGCGGGAGTCGCGGTCGACGTCGTTTTCGACAGCGTGTCAGTCGGTACGACGTTCAAGGAGAAGCTGGCCGAGCTGGGCATTATCTTCTGCTCATTCACCGAGGCGGTTCACAATCATCCCGAACTGGTTCAGAAGTACCTCGGATCGGTGGTGCCGATCACGGACAATTTCTTCGCTACATTGAATTCCGCTGTTTTCAGCGACGGCTCTTTCGTCTTCGTGCCCAAAGGCGTGAAGTGCCCGATGGACTTGTCGACCTACTTTCGAATCAATGCCCAGAGCACGGGGCAGTTCGAGCGGACGCTGATCATCGCCGAGCAAGGCGCAAGCGTCAGCTACCTGGAGGGCTGCACAGCGCCGATTCGCGATGAAAACCAGCTGCATGCGGCCGTCGTGGAACTCGTTGCGCTCGATGACGCATCGATCAAATACTCCACCATTCAGAACTGGTACCAGGGTGATAAGGATGGCAAGGGCGGAATTTACAATTTCGTCACGAAGCGGGGCAAGTGCCAGGGCCGGCGATCGCATATCTCGTGGACGCAGGTTGAAACGGGATCGGCCATCACCTGGAAATATCCGAGCTGCATTCTGCAGGGCGATGATTCGGTGGGTGAGTTTTACTCCGTCGCGCTGACCAGCCGCCGGCAGCAGGCCGACACCGGCACGAAGATGATCCACATCGGCAGGAACACGAAAAGCTACATCATCAGCAAGGGTATTTCGGCGCAGCGCGGCCAGAACACCTATCGTGGCGGGGTGAAGATCAATCGCGGCGCGGATAACGCGCGCAACTTCACCCAGTGCGACTCGATGCTGATCGGCAGCGAGTGCGGAGCGCATACCTTCCCTTACATCGAGGTCAAGAACAGCACGGCTCACATGGAGCACGAAGCCACCACGTCGAAGATCGGCGAGGATCAGCTGTTCTACTGCAATCAGCGCGGCATCCCGACAGAAGCCGCGGTGGGGCTGATCGTGAACGGATTCTGCAAGGAAGTGTTTCGTGAGTTGCCGATGGAGTTCGCCGTCGAGGCGCAGAAGCTGCTCGAAGTGTCGCTCGAAGGAAGTGTCGGCTGAGGACGTTTGCCCCGCGTGGAACCCGGTGGGATTTAAATCGAATGGAAAACAGGCCTGTGCGCCCGGCGCAATCGGGATGCCTGAGACGGGCCTCTGAGGACCGCGGCGATTTATGATCGCGGCGATGGGATCTGACATGCTGGAAATCAAGAATCTGCACGCAACGATTGACGATCATGAAATCCTCAAGGGCATCGACCTTGTCGTTAAGCCCGGCGAGGTGCATTCGATCATGGGGCCGAATGGCAGCGGAAAAAGCACGCTGGCGTCGGTGCTCGCGGGAAACGAACAGTACGAAGTCACCGAAGGGCAGGTGATTTTCAACGGGCACGACCTTCTCGCGATGCCGCCGGAGGAGCGCGCGTGGCTCGGCGTGTTTCTCGCGTTTCAGTATCCGGTCGAGATTCCTGGCGTCAGCACGACGTATTTCCTCAAGGCCGCGATCAATGCGATGCGCAAGAGTAAGGGGCAGCCGGAAATCGACGCCAACGAGTTTCTAAATCTGGCACGCCAGAAGATGAAGCTGGTGGATCTCGATGACAAGCTCATGACTCGCGCGATCAATGAGGGATTTTCCGGCGGCGAGAAAAAACGAAACGAGGTCTTCCAGATGGCCATGCTGGAGCCGAAGCTCGCGATCCTCGACGAGACCGACTCCGGACTCGATATCGACGCGCTGAAGATCGTCGCCAAGGGCGTCAACGGTCTGCGCGGCCCGGATCGCTCATTTATTGTCGTGACCCACTATCAGCGGCTGTTGCAGTACATCGTGCCGGATTTTGTGCACGTGCTCGTGGACGGCCGAATCGTCAGGAGCGGCGACAAGGAATTGGCGTTCGAGCTGGAAAAGAGCGGATATGTCGGCATGGTGAAGGATGTCGCCCAGCCCGTTGGCTGATGGCTGAGCGGAAGACTGCATACCGCCTGCGATGGTCGGCGGCTCGAGAACGAATCGACGTGAAGAGGCATTGAATGATCGAAACCCGCACAGGTACAGACGCATGGCTTGTCGACTTCGAGCAGGCCGAGGCGAACGCATCGGATGCGTTTCGCGCGGTTCGAAAGGCCGCATTCACCGCATTTGGGAAGCTCGGTTTTCCGACGCTGCGCGACGAGGAATGGCGATTTACCAATGTCTCCCCGATCGCCCGGACCGCATTCGAGCGTGCCGCACCGCCGGCATCGCCGGTCGAACCGGGTGAGTTGCGTGATTATCGCTTCGGTGAGCCGGAGGATCAGCTGTTCGTTGTCGTCAACGGTCGATTTGAGCCGGCGCTCTCGTCGCGGAAGCCGATCGAGGGCGGAATCGTCGTATGTAGTCTCGCCGCGGCCGTCACGTCGCATCGATCGCTCATTGATTCGCACCTGGCGCGGCACATCGACGGGCGGACCGAGGCCTTCTCGGCGCTGAACACCGCCTTCCTTGACGACGGCATCTTTGTTCATGTGCCGCGCGGCGCGGTTTCAAAAACGCCGATTCACCTGATGTTCGTGACGGTTCCCGGAGCGCAGCCGGCCGTGACGCATCCACGCCTGCTGGTTGTGGCGGACGATCACAGCCAGGCGACGATCGTCGAGACGCACGCGGGCCTGTCCGATGCGACGTATCTTACCAACAGCGTGGCGGAGTTCGTGCTCGCCGAGAATGCGATCATCGACCACTACAAGGTGGAGCGCGAGAGTGACAGCGCCTATCACGTCGCGACGCGTCATGTGCAGCTCGACCGCAGCGCGAATATGTCGTCACACACGCTGTCGTTCGGCGGCGGCCTCGTTCGCAACAATGTCCATGCCCATCTCGGCGGTGAAGGCTCGAACTGCATGTTCAATGGCCTGTCCGTTCTCCGCGGCAGTCAGCATGTGGACAACCATCTGCGAGTCGAGCACGCCAGCCCCCATTGCAACAGCTGGGAATATTACAAGGGCATCCTCAGCGATCAGTCGCGCAGCGTCTTCACCGGGCGAATCATTGTCCACCCGGGAGCGCAGAAGACCGATGCGAAGCAGTCCAACGCGAGCCTGCTGCTTTCGCGGGAGGCTTCGGTCGACACAAAGCCCCAGTTGGAGATTCTGGCGGACGACGTAAAGTGCACCCACGGTGCGACGGTCGGTCAGTTGGACGATGAGGCGATCTTCTATCTTCGCACCCGTGGCGTGAACATCGATGCCGCCAGGAGTCTGCTGATCTACGCGTTCGCAGGCGAGAGTATCGGTCAGGTTCGCGTGCCGGCGCTGCGGGACAGGCTTCAGAATCTGCTGGCTGCGCGGCTCGCGCACGGCGAGTCACTGACTTTTGGACGGCCATATGAGTACAGCGACGACTTCGTCGAACTCGTCCGAAACGCGGATCGACGACGCCACACTTCCTGACGTCCAGCGTATTCGCGCGGACTTCCCGATCCTTGCACAATCCGTGCAGGGCAGGAGGCTGGTCTATCTCGACAACGCCGCGACCACACAAAAGCCGCGAGCCGTCATCGATGCCACAACGCGATACTACGAGGAATACAATTCCAACATCCATCGCGGCGCGCACTCCCTGGCGGTCCGGGCGACCGATGCCTACGAAGCCGCCCGGCGAACAATGCAGGCGTTTCTGAATGCCGCCCGCGAAGAAGAAATCGTCTTCACGCGCGGAACCACCGACGGCATCAATCTGGTCGCGGCGAGCTACGGCCGGCTCGAACTCGGTCCGGGCGATGAAGTCCTGCTCACGCAGATGGAGCACCATTCCAACATTGTGCCGTGGCAGCTCATCTGCGAGCAGACGGGCGCGCGCATCGTCGCGGCCCCGATCAACGATCGCGGCGAGCTGATCTTCGAGGAATTCGAGAAGCGGCTGTCGGCCCGCACGAAGATTGTTGCCGTCACGCATGTGTCCAACGCGCTCGGAACGATCAATCCGATACGCTCGATCATTACGGCGGCGCACGCCGTCGGCGCGGTGGTCCTTGTGGACGGAGCGCAGGCCGTGGCGCATTCGAAGGTGGACGTGCAGGCCCTCGATGCGGATTTCTATGTCCTTTCGGCACATAAGCTGTATGGCCCCACCGGCATCGGCGTGTTATACGGCAAGTACGACCTGCTGAACCGGATGCCGCCGTATCAGGGTGGCGGTTCAATGATTCGCAGTGTCAGTTTTGAGAAAACGACATTCCTCGATCCGCCGCTCCGATTTGAGGGTGGCACCCCGAATATCGCCGGCGTGGTCGGCATGGCGGAAGGCGCGCGCTATCTTCAGTCAATCGGCGTTGAACGCGCCGCGCAGCATGAGCACGAGCTGCTCGAACTCGCGCACGCTCAACTCGGCGGCGTCGAAGGGCTTCGCATCATCGGTACGGCCGCTGAGAAGACGAGCATCATCTCGTTCGTTGTCGAAGGCATTCATGCTGACGATATCGGCCGCATGCTCGATCGTGAGGGCGTCGCAATTCGTGTGGGGCATCACTGCGCCGAACCCTTGATGAAGCGATTTGGCCTGTCGGCGACCGCTCGGGTGTCCTTCGCGGTTTACAACACGCGCGACGAGGTGGCGGCATTAGTCGCGGCGGTGCGCAAGGCGGTGAATGTGGCTCGTGGGTCCTGCGCCGTGCAGAAGGTCGAAGTGCGGCCGTCCGCCGAAACAATCGAGCAGACCCAGTCGCGAATCCTGAAGGAGTTTGAGAACTGCGGGGACTGGGAGGCGAAGTATCAGCGCATCATCGACATCGGTCGATCGCATCCGCACATTCCCGAGGAGCTCAAGCAGGATCGTTTGAAGGTGAAAGGCTGCCAGTCAACCGTCTGGCTGCATGCGAAACCCGAGAATGACAAGGTCGTGTTTGCGGCGGAGAGCGACTCTCTGATCGTCAACGGTCTGGTCGCGTTGCTGCTTCGCGTGTACTCCAATCGAACGCCGGAAGAGATCATCGGAACCGAGCCGCATTTCATCGCGGACATCGGGCTGGCGGAGAATCTGTCGCAGGTACGATCGAATGGTCTTGCCGCGATGGTTCGCGATATCAGGAACTACGCCGTCGCTCTCAAGCAATTCATGGCGCTTCGAAAGAAGGCGTGACGCGCTCGCCCGGGTCCGCCCGTCGCCTTAGAATGCCGGACATGGTCACCAGGATCGCAATGGCCGGCGCGGCCGGTCGAATGGGTCGCCGTATCATCGCCCTTGCGGCGGACGATGCGACTGTCCGATTGGTTGCCGCGCTGGAAGGTGCCGGTAGCCCGGCGCTCGGCGAGGATGCCGGCGGGCTGGCTTGCGGCCGATCCTCGGGTGTGCCCATTTCACAAACGCTGGACGCTTCACCGGCCGACGTTCTCATCGAATTCACATCACCGTCCGGGACGCTTCATTGGCTCGATCTCTGCGTTGCACGCGGAATGCCGATTGTGATCGGCACAACGGGCCATTCGACGGATCAGCTTGCGCGAATCAAGCAGTCCGCATCCAGGATCGCAATCATCAAAGCCGCCAACATGAGCGTCGGAGTGAATGTGCTGTTGCGCGCCGTTCGAATGCTCTCCCAGACGCTCGACCTGTCATACGATGTGGAGATCGTCGAGTCGCACCATCGCTTTAAGGCCGATGCACCGAGCGGCACGGCGCTGGCGCTGCGCGATGCCGTGCTCGATGGCAGGCGCGATGCCGGGAATGAGGCCTCGCCCATTGTGTACGGCCGCCATGGTCATGCCACCGAGCGACCGGCGGGCGAGATCGGAATTCACGCCCTGCGCATCGGCGACACCGTGGGCGAGCACACCGTCGCATTCGGCAATCTCGGCGAGACCATCACGCTGAGCCACTCGGCGCATTCACGCGACACCTTCGCTATCGGCGCGCTGCGCGCTTCGAAGTGGATCGTCGGTCGGCCACCCGGACTCTACAACATGCAGGACGTACTGTTCGGCGGCGAACAATGACGGCAACCGCTGCGGCCGCGTTGGGATTTCTGGCAACCAATCTCCCGAGCGATGATCGCACGCAAGAATCATCGGTGAACTGATGCGGAGGACCGACGGATATCTGCTGATCGGAGTTCTGATCGTTGGCGCGGCCCTGCGCATCGGGTATCTGGCCGAATTTGCGCGCGGACCAGATTTTGCGTCGCCCGGTGTGGACGCGGAGTTTCACGACTACTGGGCACGCGGCATGGCGACCGGCGACTGGACACCGCCGGCGGACTATGAAAATCCGAATATTCAGGGCACTCCTTTTCTTCGCCCCCCGGGCTATCCCTACTTTCTCGCCGCGATCTACCGCTGCTTCGGCACAGGCTATCTCATGCCGCGTGTCGTGCAGATGGCGCTCGGCCTGGCCGGCGCGGCGCTGGCTTTCATTGTGGGTCGGCGGTGGTTCGGCCGTGTGACAGGTGCCGTATGGGCGGCATTGATGGCGGTCTATTGGGCGTTCATCTACTTCGAGGCCGAGTTCCACGCCCCGGTCCTGATGATTTTTCTGACGCTGACGTTGACTTTCGCAATGGGTCGCTGGGCCGAAAAACCCTCACCGGGCCGAGCCGCCCTGAGCGGCGTGTTGTTCGGCCTCTCTGCACTCGTGCTTCCGAATGTGCTGTTGTTCGGACCCTTTGCCTTCGGGTGGATGCTCTTCGTCACCCGCCGTCGTGCCGCGGCGCCGCCGACAGCGATTTTGAACGATCACGGCCGTACGGCTTGTCGAGAGGATGTGCCGGTCTCCCCCTTTCTCCGGGGACTGCTGCACGCCATCGTGTTTTCGGTCGCGGCTGCGGCTGCGATCTCGCCGGCAACAATTCGTAACTACCGCGTCTGTGGTCAGTTCATTCCAATTACCACGAATGCCGGGATCAATCTCTACATCGGCAATCACGATGGAGCCGAGGGGTATTGCCTCGTGGAGATTCCCGAGCTGGGCAGGTTTGAAACCTGCTTCGACTATCCCGCGCTCGTGCGGCGCCTCACCGCAAAGCTCGGTCGGCCCCTGTCCGATCCCGATGTGGATCGGTACTTTCGGGATGAGGCCATGCGGTTTATCCGTGAGCACCCCGCCGAGTTCGTCCGGCTGACTCTCCGCAAGGCCCTCATGTTCTGGGGGCCGTCTGAGGTTTCGCATAACAAGGAGGACGAACTGGAGCGTCGACATTACACGGCGCTGCATGTCGTGCCGATAGGGTTCGGATTCGTGTTTGCGACGGCGGTGGCCGGTGTGGCCGTATTCGTGATTGGCAGGCGGGGATCGAAGGAAGCGCTGCGGAGGATCCGGGGTGTCGAGACTGTTCGATCATCGCGGAGCATCAAGGATGACACGAGCGGACCTACGGAGATCGGAGCGGCTCTGCAACTGCCGCTGCCGCGGGCGATTGCGGGTCTGATGCTGCTTTATATTGTCTCGTTCTTTCTATCCATACTGCCGTTTTTCAATGCCGGACGATACCGAGTTCCGATTATTCCTTTTCTGCTATTTTTCTCCGCGATTGGCGCAGCGAGTGTCATGGAATTCGCGACGCGGCGCCGCGCTGCGGCGTTCGGCGTCGTCGGCGTCTGTGCGGCCGCCTGTCTGGCGATGGTGCTTTGGCCGTTCCGGCATGAGCCGGATGTATCGAACTGGCATTACGCGCGCGGTCTGTGTCTGTCTCGAACGAATAGGCCGGAAGTCGCCGTGAAGGAGTATGAGGCGGCGATTCGTGCCGACAGTGCCAACGCAAAGGCACACTACAATCTGGGACTGCTGATGCAGGCGCGCGGCGATCTGGCCCTCGCGGCGGCGCATTTCGACGCCGTCGCCGCGACCGGACAGTACCAGCTCGAATCCCAGCGGCAGCAGGCCCGCATCCTGTACCAGGCCGGCCGTCTTGATGATGCGGCCGCGCTGCTCGAATCGCTCGCGGCCGCCGTGCCGGACGATGCCGATTCGGTCCTGATGCTCGCCGCCGTTCGAATGGACCAGCATCGCTGGGATGATGCGGCGGCCTGCTATCGCCGGTTGGTGGCCCTGCGTCCGGACGATGCGGATCTCAGATACAACCTCGGATCAATCTTGTCGGATGCGGGCCGAACGGAGGAATCCGTCGATTCCTATCGAGCCGCGATCGCACTGAAACCCGCATTCTTCGAGGCGTATAACAACCTTGCCGCCGCGCAGGTGCGATTGAATCGACTGGACGAAGCGGCTTCCGCGTTTCGATCCGCCGTGGGTGTCAATCCCGGCTCGCGCGAGGCCAGACTGAATCTGGCCTATGTACTCGGGCGGCTCGGAAGGCACGACGAGCGAGTTGCGATACTCTCCGATTGGCTCACCCAATACGGCGACGATATCGAAATACGCCTGCGGCTCGGTGATGCGTTGCTTGATGCCGGGCGTCCGAATGACGCGGTCCCTCACTTCGAGGCCGTCCTGCGTGCTGATCCCGGAAATGCAGCGGCGACGGAGCGGCTGGCGAATCTACGCTCGTGATCGCCGCAGGTGCGTCGACGTTGGCGGCCGCTTGTCGATCGGGACGATATCGGCTACGTTAGAATCTTCAGATTGGGACTGCATCGCGGTCGTCGGGGACAAATGCCGGGCGGCATTGGAACTCATCAGATCGTGATCCGCCCGCTGAATGCGCCTGTAGCTCAATTGGACAGAGCACCGGTCTTCGGAACCGGGGGTTGGGGGTTCGAGTCCCTCCGGGCGCGGTCTTCGAAGAACACATCCCTCCGGCGATTTTCAACGGTCTCCCCGATGTGGACACCGGTCCGCTCGGCGATGAACCGCGCAGACACGAGTCTCGCCATCTGTCATTTCTTTGGCGCCTCGAACCGAAAGACGGGTTCGAACAACTCGACACCGAGAATCTCGGCCACCATCGAATCCTTGACCAGCGCGATCTTCAGCGTATCGATTGAAAACCGCGCATCGTAGTTACTTTCGATCGCCCGGCCCATGCCTTCAAGCACGAGCAGATCACTCTCCGCTGCCGCATCACAGCACGCCCGGCTGAGTTGCCCGAGATCGATCAGCGGCGACATGCAGCCCGACGCCACCACGCGAACGCCGTGAATCAGTGACGCATCGATTCCTCGCAGGCGATCGAGCAGCACCGACAACTCCGCGGCCGTCACGTCGTTCAGCGCCGGTGCGCTGTTGGCGGCAAGGACAACTTGCGTTCCGCGCCGGCATAGCTCGCGAACGAACGGCATGACGCCCAGCACGATGTCCGGCCCCGCGTTGTCGACGAAAAAAAGGCACTGCCGATATCGATTCGATTCGATGCGATGCAACCATGCGTCCAGATCGTCCACGGCCCACGGTCTGGAACGGACACGCGACCGCGCCGTCGCAAAATCAACGCCGCCGTCTCGCGCGAATGCGGCAACCGCCGCCTTCGAGCCCATGTCGAACAGATTCCCGGCGAACAATCCCCGGATCAACTCGATGTGACGCTGTCCGGGGACCATCGCATCCAGGTCGGCCACCACCTTCGGATACTGGCGAATGGCGATCTCGTTCTCACGCAGCTTCAATTCGTGAAACGGGTCGCCGAACGAGAATTCCGCCAACTTCTCGTCGCGGTATCGTGTCAATTCCAGTACGGTGAGACAGCCGCGCGCGTCGGGCTGCGCGCGAAGCCGATTGATTCCGTCCAGATAGGCTTCGCGAAACGCATGCCATGCGGGGCATTGATCCAGCCGACTGCCGTTGACCGGCAGCGCCGCAAGCGTGTCGATGTGCCGTTCAAAGAGCGAAAGCCAGTACTCTCGCACGCGATCACCGTCGGTCAGCAGGTCCTGAATGCACGGGCGATATCGCCCCGGATCGACGATCAGTGGAAGCATCGGCATGCGGACAGGTTCTCCATGCGACGCTCGAATTCGGCGCAGCGGGTTGATACGTCGGCGACGGGTGGGGCCTGGCGACTTCGTCCGGGTCCGCACCTGACCTGCCTTGAGAGTATAATTGATGATTAAGCCGGGAGGTGGACTTTGATGCACTGTATCACCCATTGCCGGTTCGCCATCGTCGCGGAGCGAATTCGGATGATCGACCAAATCATACCGTGCAGCGCTTTCTCCGGATCGAATCGGCGGTCGGGCAATGTGATTCGTGCGACGACACTGCTTGTCGCCGGTCTCGTCTCAATGTGGGCCGCGTCCGCGTCCCGGGCCGACATTTTCGTGACAACCTCCGGCGACGAAATCGAAGCGGAGCTTCTCGAGGATCTTCCGGAGGCGTACCGGCTTCGCACGCGGCTGGGCATTGTCGATCTCGAAAAAGACCGCGTGACGAAGATCATCGCGAAGCGCTCGCCGTGGGCCATGTATGAGCAGCGACGCAAGAAATGTGCCAGCACCGCGGACGCTCATTTCAAGCTGGCCCAATGGTGCGATCGGCACGATCTGGGTACCGAAGCTCGCGATGAGTTGGAGCGTGTGATTCAGCTCGACCCGAATCATGCCGCCGCGCGCGAAAAGCTCGGCTATGTCCGGGATGACAAGGGCCGCTGGAAAAAGCCCGGGTCGGCACGCGCGCCTTCCGAACAGGAACGCCGCGAGCGTCGGCAGGCGGCCGAAGAAGACCGGCTCGTCCGAAAACTGGTCACGAGCTGGTTCGTGAAAATCAAGGCGCTTCACAAAGGCCGGCTCGGCGGTGCCGGCGGTACCCATCAAGCGGATCTGTTCAAGGACGGGCGCGAACAGATACTCGCCATTCGCGATCCCCTGGCAATTCCGGCGCTGGCGGGCGTCCTCAGCACCGGCCAGGTCGAGACGCGGTTGCTGATGGTGGAATCGCTCTCACGGTTTCCCGAGGACGAGGCCACGATGAATCTGCTGGTTGCGTCGCTCCTCGATCCCGCGGCGACGGTACGAAGCAGCGCCGCGGCAGCGCTCCGCCCGCGTGATGACGACCGCGTGGTGCACCGGCTGGTGAATGCCCTGTACAGCGACGAAGAAGCGATGATCCGCCATGCGGCCGTCGCGTTAGGCGTGCTCAAGGCCGGTTCGGCTGTTGAGGATCTGATCAATGTTCTGTCAAAGGAGACCCGTCAGAAGGTGTCCGTTGCGCGGCCCGTGTTCCTTGACGGCGTGCGCTGCGAGTTTGGCGGAATCATTCGCTATCACTCAGGCACGAGGCTGCTTCGATATCAGCCGGCGACGATCGGGTGTCTTGGTCCAGGCACTCTGATCGGGACGATCCAGACCGTTGAGACGCAGACACTCATGGTTCACCGGACCGAGGTGCAGGAGGCGCTCATCGCCATCACTGGGCAGAACTTCGGCTTCGACGCCTCTGCCTGGCGAAACTGGCTGGCCGGGCAAAAAGGCCCCTGACGGCCGGCCACACTTCGTTCGGCTTGTTCGAGGCGATTGGCGGGGCTAACATCGTATCCGGAACTTTGACCGTGCCTGCCCGGCCGAACGACCTGCGGCTTCACCAGCCTGATCGAAGGGGGAACGGGCGGACTACTTTTTGCAACTGCGCTTCATTCAATGGCCGGTGCACTCTCAGACTTTGGCCGATGGTTCTGGCGGCTCGTTCCCGCAAATCCGATCTTCCTGCGCGTCGTGCTCGCCGGAGGTCGGCGAGATCGGCATTTCTGGATCCGCACGGGCTATCTGTTCGTTCTCGGGGCCGTCACGATCCTGGGTGTTTTGCTGACCCATCCCGGCGCCAATGCGTCGCTCGCCGTGCTGGCCAAGAGTGCGACATCCGTCTTCAAATGGGTCTCGTTGATGCAGCTCTTCATGATCTGCGTCATTGCTCCCGTTTTTGCGGCCGCGGCAATCACGCAGGAGAAGGACTCCCAGACATTCAACGTGCTGCTGTCCACCCCGCTGTCCAATGCCCAGATCGTTCTGGGCTCATTGCTCAGCCGGCTTTATTTCGTGCTGGTACTGTTGATAGCAGGCATCCCGCTCTTCTGCATCCTGATGGTCTATGGCGGCGTCACCGGCGACAAGATCGCGCAGTCCATCTTCCTCTCTGCCGCGACGGCGCTCATCACCAGCACGCTTGCAATCGCCATCAGCGTCATCAAGATCGGAACGGGCCGTACGATTTTTTCTTTTTATCTCGCAATCGCCACCTATTTGATTTGCGTCTACGCCCTCGGGATACAGGACTGGTTCATTCCCCCGGAGTCGACGCCTGCTCCGGGACAGTTCAGCCGAATGAGCTGGCTTGCCGCATTTCATCCGTTTCTCGCGATGCGCGTGGTGCTGGGTGAAACGCCCGCGCCAGATATCGGCGCCGTTTCGCATTATGGCTTTCCGATCAAGCAACTGCTCGCTTATCCGCAGTACGCGTTCATGACGCTCTCGGCAATCGCCTCCGTGTTTCTGTTGGCGGCGAGTCTGTGCTTCGTTCGGCGCGGTCTGAAGGAAGGAGAACCCTCTTTCTTCTCGAAGCTGTTTCGCCGGGAACCGCCGGAGAGCATTACGCCGAACGAGCGGCAGCCCGCGGAGGAGAATGCCCCCAACCGGGGACGCAAACCACGCCACGTCCTGCGCAATCCCATCGCCTGGCGCGAATCCGTGACCGGTGCGGCGCAGGGGGGCGGCAGTTTGACGCGAATCACGCTGCTGGCTGTTGGCATGGCCTCGGCACTGCTGTTGGTTGTGCTGTACGCCAATGGCGCAATGTCCTTGATCGAGGTGAAGGCCTGGCTTTACACCCTCGTCATGATTGAGGTGGGAATCGCTTTCTTCATCGCAACCACCACGGCCGCGACCTCCATGACCCGCGAGAAAGAGTCGAACACGCTGGAGCTGGTGCTTGCGACGCCGCTGACCAGTTCTCAGATCATCCATGGAAAGATTCGCGGGCTCGTCGTTGCCGCGGGTCCGCTGCTTTTCGTCCCGTATGCGTCGGTCGTGATGTTCATTCTGCGGGATCTGTTCGCCGGGAGGTTGTTCGGAGCGTCGAGTGAGCCGGTGGTTCACTGGGAGGCGCTGATTACCGTGCCCCTGTTGCTCGTCGCCTTCACGCTCTTTGCCTGCATGATCGGCCTGCGCGCATCCATTCGGCAGAAGAAGACCATCAATGCGGTCTTCACCGCGATGGCTGTTGTCCTGATGGTCTTCGGCGGGGCCTCGATATGCCCCTTCAGCACCTTGAGCGCCAATGCCGATGGCGGGTTGATTGCCGCATTCATGACGATCACACCCGTCACCGCCTTCGGCATCGTTCTCGATCCGGTGAACGCTGCATTCAGCGGCCGTACGATCAGCGCCGCTGAACTGGACAAGTACCGCGCCATTGCCTCGATCATGTCTGTCGTTGTCGCAGGCACCTACTTGCTGATCGGCGCGTCACTGCACAAGAATATGGTGCAGTCCTTTGACATGACGATTCGCAAACAGAGCGCTTAGCAGCCCACACACCCTCCCGTTGCATGGCCCATGTGACTATTCGCACGATTCGTAGGATTTTTCCTGAAGTGGGGCCTCCGACTATTGGATCCATAATTGGCCGCCGATAACATCTCCGCTTGACAGCCGAAACGGGCTGCAAACACGGGAGCAGATGATCGAATGCACCAGCCTCCGGAGCCCGGCCTCTTTGAAATTCATTTCCCGATCGATCGAGAAGATGATGGGGCAGCGGTTTCAAACTTCGAACCGCTCTGGGCCTCCCGAAACGACGATGGAACCTATAGCCTGCGGAACACGCCGTTCTTCGTCAGCGGTTACGCCAGGCTGGATGTGATCGAGGCGACGGAGCTTGACGGCCGCCTGATCTTCAAACGCCTCATTCGACCGTCCGGCCGAAGCACGATTCGTGTCACCTTCGAGGACGTCAGCCGAATCACCGGCATGTTGTCCGATATGGAACGCATGGGTTGTTTTCGCGAATTCCATGCCGCGGACAAGGTCTATGCGTTCGACATCCCCCTGTCGTCGGATCTGCGGGCGGTGGTCACCTACCTGAGCGTCGGAGAAGAGAACGGCTGGTGGTCGGTCGATCATGCCTGCGTCTTCCGATGATCGCGAATCGTCAGCGAAGCTCCGCGGACATGAACCCCCGGGTGATCCTCTCCGGCCTCGTGCGGATATAATCGCTCGTCATGCCTGAAGTGAAAGTCATCGGCATTCATCCCCTCGATTACTCGGACGAGCTGTTCGACGAGGCAGTGACGCGCGATCACGGGCTGATCGCGCTCAATCCCAATCGGACGGCGCGAGAATTCGCCGACTACGCGACCCGGCGCAACCTCCGAAGCATCGTGCTGGTGGAGATGCTCATTCGCGGCCGTGACAGGACGATGTACATCGGCGATTTCGGTCAGTCTTCCACCGGCGATCTGATCGGGCCGGATGATCCGGTCGCCTACGAAGAGGTGTACCTGTCACCCGACGGCGAGCACCGCATCGCGAATTATCTGGATCAGGTGCCGGGCAACGACGTGCGGGTTGCTTTCTACCTGCACGGCTATCGGCCCGATCGCCCCATCCTGACCAGCTACGGCGCGGCGGAAGCCCCACCGCTTACGGCGATGCCGTCTCGGCTGCGGCGACTCGCTCCCTATCGTCTGCCGCGCGGGAATTGAACGCCCGCTCAATGGCTCGGCAGATGCTCAATCAGTTGATCGATTTCGTCTTCGGAATTGTAGAAATGGGGACTCACGCGGATGCGGCCGAGGCGAGCCGCAACCACGGTGCGATATTCCTGGAGCAGGTGGTTCACGATGCGCGTGTGGTCGTGCTGATCCGACACGAAGGCGACGATGCCGCTCGCTTCAGTCGGCTCACGCGAACTGACCACGCGATAGCCCTTGTTCCGAACGCCGGCAACCACGCGGTCCGTCAGCGATCGAACGCGCTCCCAGACCTTGTCGATGCCAAGCGCCAGAATCCACTCGATGGACGCCCCCAGCGCCGCGATGCCTGCGAGGTTGTAGCTGCCGCAGTCGAACCGCCGGGCGTCATCGCGAAAGTCCATGTCATATTGGCCGAAAGTCATGGAGTTCTTCACGCTGAGCCATCCGACGGTCGTCGGCCGCAAGAGACCGAGCAATTCATGGCGGCAGTAGAACAGTCCCGCGCCCTCCGGACCGAGGAGCCACTTGTGCCCGTCGGCCGCCAGGAAGTCGATCTTCATGGCGCGGACATCGACAGGCATGACGCCGAGCGACTGAATGGCATCAACGAAAAAGAGCACGCCGCGCTCCTGGCAGATCGTGCCCAGTTTTGCCAGATCGGTGCGAAACCCGCTGCCGAACTGTACGGAGGAAATGGTGACAATGCGCGTTCGGTCGTCGATCAGCTCGACAAGCCGCTCCAGCGGAATGCGACCCTTGTCCTCCGGCACCATCTTCAGCGTCACGCCCTGTGCACGCAGATTCATCCACGGATAGATATTCGCCGGAAATTCCACGCCGGATGTCACAATATTGTCACCTCGGGAGAATTGCAGCCCGTTGGCGACCAGCGAAATCCCGTGACTCGTGCTCGGAATGAACGTGACTTCCTCGGCGTGACAATTGAGCAGCTTTCCCGCGACCAGACGCGTGCGCTTCGTGACCGGGTACAGCTCGCCGCGCGTGTGGCCGTGATGCTCGGCTTCGTCCGCGTATCGCCGCAAGGCCGCCGCGGCGCGGCCGGAGATCGGGCAGACCGCCGCGTGATTCAAGAAGTTGTAGTGCCGTGTGACCGGCATTTCGGCGCGAATGGCGTCGAGTTCCATCGTACGCTGCTTCCGTTCGTCGCTCGCCACTGGGCCGCTGAGGCCGCCGGCCGGGCGACGGTGTTTGTTCTCGCACACAGATCGATTGCCGCTTTGTCGCGATCGACTGTTAATGTAGTGTATTCCGATTCGCGGCGCGATTCCACGCGAATCCTTACTGCCTTATCGGCGAAAACAGCCGACTGGTCGCGGAATTCGCCCGCGACGGCGACAAGCCGCAATTCTCGGAAAACGCCTCTGTGGCTCTGCGCGCATCGTAAAAAAAATGGCGCACGACTTGCCTTTGACACACGGGGAGGAACAATACTTCAAGAGGCCCATAAGCAGCGCGGTCGGGCGACGACACCCAGCGTGAAGCCCCCGGCGCCATGCAACGCGAAGTGGATTTCTCATGCTCTCGGCCGTATCGAGCGCGGGTCGTATGCTCGAGCGCGGCTCGCGAGAGGGGCGAACGACCTCGCACGTCTCCCATCGCCCCCGTCGATTGTCGCCAAGTACTCTGGCGGCCGTCGCGCAACGAAACGAACAACTTGTGGAAAGAGGCGTTCTATCGCGCGATTCCCGCGCCATCCCGGCGGCCAGACCGGCCGGGATCGGGGCGGTCCGCGCGAGAGTAAACGAACTTCCAGCAGGGAGTCGCGAGATGGTGTGCGCATCGCAATCAATCGTGTACCGGAGGGTGGGTACGCATCCGCATGACGCGCCGTCGAGCGACTTTCTGCTGATTCAGGATGCCGTCCGATGCGCCTGCAAGGACGCCGCCGCGCGTCATGCATCCGAATCGCATCGCACGCCCGACAGGGGCGTACACGCTGCGAGATCGCGGACGGACGCGGCGAATGTCGAATCGTGACGCGGGAGGGGAGTGGGAGCGACCGCGCGCCGGGGGGGGCGCGCGTGTCGCAGTGGCGACGACATATTTCAAATACGCGGGGCACGAAGCTCTCGAGGCTTTCCGTGGGGGACAAGGGGAGGCAGGGGTGGTCGGGGCGGGAAAGAAGCAATCGTGGATGGGTCGTCGTGGCGGAGCTGCGGGGTTATTCCTTCAATGTGGGGGGGCCGCCACGACCCCATTTTGCTCACGCGGCCACTGACTAGTCATCGCACAGTCCACGAACAAACGATACAACCGATTCAACTGCCGCATCATCGCCGGCGCCAGCGCGATACGACGTCTGCATCTCCCGAACGATCGCGCTGCCGACGATCGCCCCATCCGCATATGCGCACACTCGCCGCACATGCTCGCGCTGACTGATGCCGAAGCCGACCATCACCGGCATGGCACACGCGTCCCGAACACGCCGGATGTTCGCCTCCAGGTCGGCCGGCAGCTCCATTCTCGCGCCGGTCGTACCCTGCACCGAGACATAATAGAGAAACCCGGAAGCGATCCCGGCGATTCGCTCCCGGCGCTCATCAGGCGTCGTCGGTGCCACCAGCATCGGCAGCCGGAGCCCCGCGTCGCCCGTGGCAGCCGCCAGGCCGGAGGCTTCTTCCAGTGAAATATCCGGAACGATCAGCCCATCGACGCCGGACGCCGCCGCACGCTCAACGAATGCCCGCACTCCGAGGCGATACACAATGGATGCCGAAACCATCGCGATGATCGGCACTTCCACCGACCGGCGCGCTGCTGAGATGGCCGACAGGACGTCCGCCACGCGAGTGCCGTTCGCGAGGCTCTCCGCGAACGCGGACTGAATCACCGGCCCGTCCGCGATCGGATCCGAAAATGGAATGCCGATCTCGATGCCGCGGATCGGAGCGCTCGCCAGCGCCGCCAACAGGCCGGTCGTCCCCGCCGGCGTCGGATATCCACCCACGACGAACGGCCACAACCCGGGCGCTTGCGAACGCATCGCCTGATCAATCCGGCTGCCATCGCCGCGAGGTGTCGTCATGGAGTCACTCCAGTGCGCGTCCCCGCAGCCGGGCGACTTCGACGCAGTCCTTGTCGCCTCGCCCGGAGAGGTTCACGAGCAGCGTCTGTTCGGCGCTGAGCATCGGCGCCAGCTTCATGGCGTGGGCGATGGCGTGCGCGCTCTCCAGCGCGGGGATGATGCCCTCGCTCCGGGACACCTGTTCAAACGCGTCCAGCGCTTCATCATCCGTCGCCGATACATACTCGACACGGCCGATGTCTGCCCAGTGCGCGTGTTCGGGTCCCACACCGGGATAGTCGAGCCCTGCCGACACCGAGTGAACCGGCAACGTCTGCCCGTCCTCATCCTGCAGGACAAGGGTCTGCATGCCATGCAGCACGCCCGGTTTGCCGCGGGAGATCGTCGCGCTGTGACGCCGGTCCAGTCCCTCCCCCGCCGCCTCAACGCCGATCAACCGCACTCCGGCATCATCCACGAACGGATGAAAAATGCCCGCCGCATTGCTCCCGCCGCCCACGCACGCGCAAATAACGTCGGGCAGACGGCCGGTCTGCTCGACCATTTGTCGCCGTGCTTCACGCCCGATGACACGCTGAAAATCCCGTACCATCATCGGGAACGGATGAGGGCCCATGACCGACCCGATGATGTAATGTGTCGATTCAACGCTCGAGATCCAGTCCCGCATCGCTTCGTTGATGGCGTCCTTGAGCGTGCGCTGACCGCTTTCAACCGGCGACAGCCGCGCGCCGAGCAGTTCCATCCGATACGCGTTCAGACGCTGCCGCCGAATGTCCTCCGAACCCATGTACACCACGCACTCCAGGCCGAGCAGCGCCGCCGCCGTGGCCGTCGCGACACCGTGCTGGCCCGCGCCGGTCTCGGCAATCACCCGCGACTTGCCCATTCGGCGCGCAAGAAGCGCCTGTCCCAGCGTATTGTTGATCTTGTGGGAGCCCGTGTGGTTCAGATCCTCCCGTTTCAGATAGATCCGTCCCCCACCAAGGCGGCCCGTCAGTCGCTTCGCGAAATAGATCGGACTCGGACGCCCGGCGTAGTTGGCAAGGTAGCCGTCGAGTTCCCTCTGAAATGCCGGATCAGATCGAACCGCTTGGTAGGCGAAGTCAAGCTGGTTCACCGCAGCCATCAGCGTCTCAGGGACGAACTGCCCACCATAGCGGCCGAATCGGCCGTAGCGGTCGGGGGTTCCGTCGATCGTCTTCGGCTGGGTCATCAGGTCCGTTTCTTCAGGGTAGCCTGCGGGCATCAACGCCTCGATGTCGAGCCAAATAAGCCCCACATGGCCGGTGGTGGCCCCGGCCGGAATCGTGACAGGCCGGACCCACCCGCGTCGGGCGGACAAACATTACTGTTTTAGGGTCGCCGGACACCCGATAGAATACTGTCATGCCAGCAAAATACGATTTTGAGACAGCCGGAAAGTTTCGATCTCCCACCGTGCGGCAGATATCGGTCTTTCTTGATGACCGTGTCGGTGCCCTCTCCAGACTCTTCCAGGCATTCGATGGGTCGGACGTCCGTGTCGTCGGAATGTCCGTCGTCCATGCCATCGATTGTGCCATCGTCCGAATCATCTGCGATGACAATGATACCGCCGTCAAGGCGCTCAAGAGCCGCGGATTTCCCACCAGCGAGACCGAATTGGTCGTGGTCGAGGTCCCCGCCGGCCATGGACTGAGGTCCATCTGCTCCGCCCTGCTCGCCGGAGAAGTCAATATCGACTACGCCTATCCTCTGCTCACCCGTCCGACAGGGCGGGCCGCACTCGCGATTCACACCGACGAGATCGAAACGGCCATCAGGCTGTTGCTGAATCGTCAGTTCACGGTGATGACCGAGGAAGACCTCGGCGCCGGCCCACTCCGCTGAGTGGGCTCGCCACGATAAGATTCGAATTCCGATCGCCTTCACCCGCGATGCCCCGCCCCGCCCGGATTGTGAAACCGGACCGCGCTGATTAGGATACGAACGAGTTCAACCCGGTCGATCATGCGGGCGATTAGCTCAATTGGCAGAGCACCTCGTTTACACCGAGGGGGTCGGGGGTTCGAGTCCCTCATCGCCCAATGACACAACATCTGCCGAACGCTTGATTTAGCGTACCGGCTCCGCGTGGAGTCGTGCGGCCTGAAGCTTGATTCGGACGGTACATACCGTCCCGTGCTTCCGGAGACCGCACCGATGCCACGAAATTCTGTCAAAACCGCGTCCCCGTCACAAACAAAAGTCCCTCTCTACCGGCTCCATAAGGCCAGCGGCAAAGCTGTCGTTACGCTGAGCGGCCGCGACCACTACCTCGGCACTCACGGGTCCGTGGAGTCGCGTGAGCTGTACCAGGAGATCGTCGGCCGCTGGCTCGCGAACGGCCGAACGCTGTCCGACGACACTCCTCGTGGCGGGTTGAGCGTTGCCGAAGTCCTGTTGAAGTACGTCGAGCATTGTGAGCAACGATACGCTCCACGACGACGCTTCCATGAAATCATGGAGCGCATCAAAGCGTCCGTAAAAGTCGTCCGCGAGTTGTACGGCCTGTCGCTCGCAGCAAGCTTCGGACCAAAATCACTGTCAACTGTGCGGCATCGGATGATCGGCTCGGGGCTGACGCGAAGCACGATTAATGATCGAATACGAATCGCTAAAGCCGCGTTCAAATGGGCGGTTGCCGAAGAGTTCATCCCGCCGTCAGTGTGGCATGGGTTGTCTTCACTGGACGGACTGCGAGCCGGCGATTCCGTGGCGAAGGAACCAAAGCGAGTCAAACCCGTTCCGGCCGATTTTATTGACGCGGTCCTACCCTTCATGCGTCCGCCGGTTCAAGCGATGGTGCGATTGCAGTTGCTCTGCGGTGCTCGGCCCGGCGAGCTTTGCATCATGCGAACGGCCGACCTTGATACGACTGGCAAGGTGTGGGTCTATCGACCGCCCCTGCACAAGACCGAGCATCGCGGCATCATCCGCGAAGTCTTCATCGGGCCAACCGGGCAGGAGATACTACGACCGTGGCTTCGCTCGAATCTGTCCGAGTATATCTTTCGACCTGATGAGGATGAGGCAGTGCGAAGGGCCGAGTTGAGCGCCAAGCGCCGCACGCCGCTAAAGTACGGCAACCGTCCCGGCTCAAATCGACGCGAGCAGCCGAAACGGAAGCCCGGGGATCATTACGACGTGCATTCCTATCGACGTTCGGTCCACAGCGCGTGCGATAAGGCCGATGTAGAAACAAAGCGACGGCTTGCGGCCGCCGGAAAGGAAATCCCTGAGGGACGGCTGATCCCCCGGTGGTCGCTCCATGCCCTACGGCATAACTTCGCCACGCAAGTCCGTCGCGAGCACGGCATCGAGACAGCCCGACTGTTGCTAGGACATCAATTGGGAAACCTTAGCGTGACCGAGCGCTACGCCGAACGGGATACGGCAATAGCGCACACCGTTATGCAGAAAATTGGGTAAGCCTATTGTCTTGGAACCACTTGAAACCTGTCGGGATATGAAAGGGAATCAAGTAGCCGTTCTGCGCAATTTGAGAAGGAATGACTCGCCGTTTGCTCACGAGTCATAGTTCAGCAACCGAGCGCGGCAAGTTGTTCCATTGCCTTTTCGGCTTGTCGATCCGGCGGTTCCGGCACCGCGCTCGGCTTATCGGCGTTGAGACTCTTGAGAAACCGCGCGATCGCCTCGTGCGACGTGTAATGCACGCCACCGATCCGGATCGCTTCGAGTCTAGCTCCAGCGACACCTTTCTTTATCCACCGCCAAATAGTTGCCGTGTGTACCGGCCGTCCTGGATTGACGACTCGGCACGCCTTGGAAAGCGGAATCATTGTTTCAAGATTTACGTCGATCATTTCATAGAAATAACGACGTGATGATGGGAAATGGAAAGCAAAACTTGATTGGACTTCCGCGCACCTATCAGCGCGGCACGGTCCCTGAAACGATCAATTGCTGCAGGCCGCTCTTGATGCACTCAATTTGCTGTTGTTTCCATTGCGTCCGCTGCGCAAGAGTCTCGCGGTCATAATGATACCGCCATAGCGCATCATGATGCGAGATTATGTCGCTCTTCAGTTTCTCGATTTCCGTCCGTTTCTCGGCGCATAGGTGAGGCGAGGCAAGTCTCCGATCCATGTCGAGAACCCATGCCGCGCACTTGGCAAGCGATTCGCGCACTGGTCTGCATCGGGATTGATTGTCGTTCGAGGCCATTTCCATACATAGCATTCCTTGCAACAAATTGCATCTGTTTTATGTTTCGCAGAGCAACATTCCAAGCGTTATTTCTATTGACGAGCATGGGTAATCAGATGAAACCCCCAAAGCAAAAACTTCCCGACAAGCCATTCGAGGAAAACTCACCTGTCGGAGGCGGAGGTGGCGGCGGTGCTTCACTCACGGGCATTCGGAATCTACTGATGAACTCCCCGACAGAAGCTGCCTCGGCAACGCCAGAAATCGCTTCGGAAGTGGCTATCGAAACTCCCTCTCAATTGACGGACATGGAGTCGTTACAGGTCCGCGTCGAGGGGATCGAATCCCCCTCGAACATTGGGCCCGAGGCTACCGCCGATTCGATGAGCGCCACTTCTGAATCCGCATCACAAGGCACTTGGGCGGAGCGAGTCTCCGAATCGGAATGGAATGGCGACCAAGGCCCGCGTGAGCAAGGGAGATTCCCCTGGCAGCAACGAATCGAACAGGACGTGGGCGACGACTCCATTTCTCGTGGCGTCGCTCCCGCTCTTGGGATTGGCTCTGCTATGCTCGGCTCCGAAGCGCTTGCAGCACAACAAGATCAATCGTCTTCGCCAACCTCTGCGGACCCTGAAAGCCACCCAGTAAATCCAACAGGATTGCGAATCATCGAAAGCGATTCGATGTTTCGTCAGGCGGAAGAATCCCGACCTTCAGGCCACGAACCTCGCGCCGACGATCGCGCGCAGGACATATTGCTAGACTCCTTTACTCTCTCGGGCCATTACTATCGATCCAACACGCCGGATGCTTCGGCCCAATTCCTCATCGACGACATCGAATTTGAGCATGAGATCGGCGGATTCGGTGATGGCGATGGAGGAGATGGCGGCGATTGAAATCCTTACGGCATTCTGCCCCTTCCCTGCATTACCTCTTTCGCCCAATCGGCCACTGATTCACCGTTTTTATGCCGCTCGCTGAAGGCTCGGAGTCCGGCGACAAACGTCGCAATTCCCAGCCATCGCATCAGTCCCGCGAATACAGGATCAAAACTCTCAATCAGCCACGGTATCGCAAACACAAGAAGCGCCGGCTCAAGCAACAGCATCGAGGGCGCTGCCAACTGAGGCTTGCGAAACAGCCACGCGAGCCACGGCACGCCTTCGTACTTGACGTGCGGTTCGGCCGCGATCAAGGGACCGCGAGCTTTCATCGCACGCTGAATGACATATTCATGCCAGACGCAGAGAATCGAGGCCGCGATAAGAAATCCTAAAGTCGCTTGCGTTGCGGCCTGATGCGGATGCAGCAGCGCCACAATCCCCGAAAGCAACCATCCGATCAAGAACAGGAACGGTGCATTGAGCCATGAGAAGTTTCCCAGGCGCGCCGCTCCGAATTCTCGTCTTAGAAAAACTTCGGCCACCGGCACCGGGAGGTTAATCAGCGCGGCCACGAGTTTTGACGTCACCGTGTAGGCAAACTGAATCGTCGCCAGACTTGGCACCAATTGTCGCGGATCGGGAATAATGTTGTTCATAGCATTTGCTCGAAAGTGTGCATGAGGTAGTTTTCGGCCAGCGGTCCGTTCCACGTACGCCCGCTTTGAAAGATCATCGCATCGACTTTGAAGTCATTGGCTCGACCGCCGGTTCGAAAGCGTGTGAACGTCTCTGATAGCACCTTATCTATAACTTCTTCGTTCATGCCGCGTGTATGCGACGGACTGCTCGGCTGGAAAATGGACTTGGCAATCCCATCGGAGCCTTGGGTATAAGAGCGATTACGCCTGATTCGCCAGGCACGACCAGCTAAGCGCGACGCATAATCATTCGTTTGAGAATCACCCTGACTGTGGAAGACTCTCGTGTTGAGATTACCGAGCAGACTCATCACGGCCGGCTCGGCGCTGGGACCACCCATTTCGTCGATATAGCTGCATAGATTTTGCGTGAGATAGACCGTACACGCGCGTTTGCTTCTCGCCGTACTTTGGAATTGTGCGTCAAAACTGGTTACGAAATTCTGAGACTCATCGGCAAATAGGAAAGTTGGCTTGGGATGTACGGAAATATCTCTTCGCTCCAAATCCATTTGCCAGGCATATTTGAACACGGCCTGTGTATAGCGGCCGACGTGGTGAAACTCCTTCACGGGCAAATCAATGATTATGATCGTATCATCCGTGAATGTGTCGGACGGCTGAATCGTATCGGGCTGATCGCTACAGAAGATCTCGCGTATCGGAGACGACAACAGCGCCATCGCAATGCCGGTGAAGTGCGCGATGATCGA
Source organism: Phycisphaerae bacterium (assembly GCA_019636475.1). Taxonomy (NCBI): domain Bacteria; kingdom Pseudomonadati; phylum Planctomycetota; class Phycisphaerae; species Phycisphaerae bacterium. The sequence continues at coordinate 5,380 of JAHBXN010000009.1, read as the reverse complement.
CGACTGGGTCCGCGCTCCCATTGTGGGAAAACGTCGCTGCCAGTAAATCGCGGCTTGAAGCAGATCGCGATATTTTGCATCCGGCACTTGTCGTTGCATCAGTTTCGTTTGAGCATCTCGCAGACACTCGTAAGCGAACGACAACTTGCCCGGCTGTTTGCTTTCAGCGCGTCTAACTTCAGCCTCCAGCATCGCAGGCGTGCTGGGAGCGGTGCTGACAAATTCGTACAATTCCGGCAACGTCAGCCGGCCGCGCGCAAACGTCAAAATTTCTATAGCCTGCACCAGCATTTCGTCGCGGGCGAAATCCCAGAAAGGATCAGCTTTTCCCCGGCTGCTCCGGCCGGACCCCACCTCCGCGACCGTTCCTAACATATAGACGAGGTTATGTGTGAGCCCGCCGCCCGGTCCGGCGCGAGTCAATTCACGATTGAGAAAATTAAACCGCTCAACCTTGGAACGATAGAAAACATAGTCGCGTTCACCCGTTGTGATGACTCGCACGTCCCCCAGACGGCCAGCATCCAGGCACGCCTTGAGGTAAACTGAAGCGTCATCCGTTTTGGTTGTTAGAATGAGCCCGCCAATCCCCATTTTTAGAAAAGCATGGAGAGCGGCTTTTCCGCTCGATGTGGACTTGCCCGCGCCGGTGGCTCCAAAAATTTGCAGTCCCTCATAAGCATCCCGCAATCTCCAGACATTGTCATTTCCGAAGTCGAGGATTGGATAGTCGAAATCGTCAGGTCCGATCGCGCGACTCGCCGTCGGAGATGGCCGAGTCGCACCTTGAAATCGCTTCAACATTTTGCGGAGCATTGTCTCACCTTTCATTTGTGAATAGGAATCCCGTCGGCCTCAATTGTTGACGGCGTAGCTTGTTCGACAGAATGCTTTGCGGTCTGTCGCCAGCGCTTCTCTCCATTCATTTGTCCGCCAGTCCATAAGGGCGCTTTCGCAGACACTTCCATCGTCATAAGAACGCAACAGAAGAGGCACGCCGTCAATCAAGCCAAGAGTCCAGTTCCCGGTAACAACTTCCTTCCAGCCGTCATCCTCTTGAACTAACGCTCCGAGCTGCTTGCGCTGAACATCGACACGTCTAAGTTCACTGGCTGGCAGATTGGAGCTGTACAACTTTTGGTGTTCGATGAATGATCCCGTCGGATCGAAATGCATGAGAGCAGCACGAAACAAATATCGATCCCGTGTTCGTCCTTCGTCGCGTCCCTGCACCCAGCGCCCCTCCGTCAGGGCCCGTTCCAGGGCAGCCCAGGTTTCTACGCGATGCGCCCCAAGTCGCGTTTGGAGCTGCGCCGAATCAAGAAAGGGAACGAGTTCCTTCCATCGCGCGCCATTTACCGCCGTGAATTCATAACAATCGAACTCGTCATTGCCGCCCAGCCGGACCCAACGGCCGCGCGCGACCGAAATCTCAATTGATGAGAGTGTGTATTGTTGGCCAATCCACTCACGTTCGCCGATCAAACCAAGTGGAAATCGTTCAGACGACGTGCCCTCAGCGACTTCCAGAGTGAACGTTCCATCACCGACCAGCTCATATGTGCTGAGCCGATGCAGGTATCGGCTGCCCTTCATCGAAACACGTTCAACTTCAATAGAGCGGTTCTCATCATCACCGAAAGTCCACACGGCATTCTCATCCGGTCCATTCGTTACCTGGTTCCATGCCTCCTTAGCCTTTGCGAAAGCGAACTTGGTTGCCTTGTAGCAGCCCAGAGATGCAAACAAGAGAAACATGCAGCATAGAACTACGCGGCGTAGGAACTTTGTACCGGGAGAGGGTCGCGGTGCCGGCAGCACGGCGACGCGCCTTTGTCTAATTGGCGCTGGCTGTCCTGCTCTATTCAGCGGCTGCGCAACCGCCCGTTGAAACGGTATGGGCTGAAGAAATGGCCGTCGCGGTCGATTGACAGACCGTCGCGGCACAGGGCGGCGTCGCAAACGGGGCCGTACCTTGATGGAGAAAATATCCTTTCCGGTTTTCGCCGCCTTTTCACACCATGGGCAGCGTCCATATGGCTGCCAATACAGATGCTGCTTACGGCGTTTGCATTCGACAGTCCGTTGGATGATGGATGAAAGGCAGGCGATCCATTCCTGCGTAGACGGCCTCTTAGCTTCCGTAAAGGCCCGCTCGAAGAGTACCTTCGCCTCGCCTAACGCGCGCGCGGGCACATGGTCAGAGAAAATGCGGGGAACGATTTCCTTGCCGCGCCCGGTCGTTATTTTTTTCCATAATTCGGCCGGGCCGTTCAGTTCAGTAAGACCAAGCCCAGGATTGTCGCTGACGCGAAGAAGCTGATAGCAGAGGACTGCGAGACCGAACGCATCCTGGTTGGGCGTAATCGGACCGGTATGAGCGCCGCACTGCACCTCCGGCGGACAATACTCCGGCACATGGCCCTGCGCCCGGAAGATTCGGCCGTTATGCTGTATCTGAAAAGAGTCACAATCGATCAGGCGGATTCGGCCATCGGGACGCAGCATGAAGTTCTTTTGGTTGACGTCGCCGATCACGCAGCCCGCCCTATGAACCGACTCGGCGATGAAGTACATCGATCGCGCGATGGTGCAGAGTGTCTTCCATGTCGGGCGAGAGAAGTTTGGAGGGACGCAAATTGGATTGTATATTTCGCCGATCGTCACCGAGCCGCCGAAGAAGGGCATGACGAATCCGATCGGCATTCGGCGGCGCGGTTCAAGCACAATCGCCGTTGGCCACGCCGTCACCGCTTGAAGGTTATGCGTGCCAACGGCGATCATGGCCCGAAGTTTCGAGATTTGATCGGCAGTGCGAAGGCCCGGCTTGTAGATTTTGACTACATTCGTGTGATCATTGGCTACTCGCCGGACCTCCCCCTGCCCTCCCACCATCGCTTCACCGGTGAACGTGAGCACGTCTCCGCGTTCAATGATGACCCGGTCAAGCGGCATCGGAAGCTCTAACTGCTATCACGAGCGTCGTGTCATCATCCGTTCGCTGCGTAACTCTCGCCGACCGCAGGAATGCGTCGATCTCCGTTTTCCGCTGTTCCGGGCATTCCGTTTCCCGAAGCCATCGAAACAGCCCCGATGCAAACGCGGCATCAACGGATTCCTTTGGATAATCGAGCAGGAAATACTGCATCCCATCGGTGCTGAGAATCACGCCGTCCACGTTTTCGAGCGAGCATATGCAGGCTGATTCGATTTGTTCGCGGTTGGTCATGGTATAGGTGACGTTTGCGAATTCTCCCTGCATCGGCCAGAACACCTGCCGGATTCCGTCATTCGCTCGCGCGACGATTACACCGTCGCCTAGCTGCCCGAAGACCGAGCCCTTCGGCCCGCACAAGGCAAACAGTAGCGTGCAGGCAAGATCGCGAATCGGACATCCCAGCAATTCCGCTTCGTCCTCAAGAGCCCGGTGAACCTCGTCGAACCATGTTCGCGCATAGGTCTCCGTCATCAGTTCATCGCAACTGCTGCACCGGGCCGTGCTGCGTTCGACCACCTCAACCAGTGCGGAGCAAGCTATCTTCGACCCATGAGCAGCCATCCGTGCCGAACCCATCCCATCGGCGCAGGCCAGCAGCAGATAACGCTCGCCCGTGGGAAGAGTCCTGCTTCGCATTATCGCGGCGTCTTGACACGCGATGTCATGGCGCTCGTGTGACACGCCCGCGACCGAATGTCCTATGAACTTCCACAGGGTCATGCATACACCGTTCCAAAAGTGACGGCTGGGGTCTGAATGCTGACGCCGGTCTGCGTCTGCGACACTCGACTCAAGCTGATCGTGAGCCACAGAAAAAAATCGCGAAAGTTAACGCCGTTCAGCATAACTGGCGGGCGGCGGGAGATTTCTGCGAGCTTCCGCATGTTGGCGCCATCGACGCCGACAGCGAAGAATTGAAGCTGGGGCCGCTCACCGGAGTCGAGTTGTCTCACGCGCGCCGCGGCTCTTTCGTACGAGTCTGTCGGCTCCCCGTCCGTGATCAGGAACACCCACGGAACGAAGGCTTTCGGCAATTTGTGGTTCTGATAGTAGGCAAGCCGCCCTAATGCGATGTCGATGCCCTGGAGAATTGCTGTCCCCATTGGTGTGTTCCCCGCCGCGCTAAGCATCGGCGGATCGAACTCAGGAGCCATCGTGAATGGAGTGGCTGTCGCAACAGTTCCACCAAACGTGACAATCGCGAGGTCCACACGCCGTTGCGCGTACGGATCTTCCATCAACGCGTCGCGAAGCACATGAAGTCCCGCGTTCAATTGCGCAATCTTCTCGCCTTCCATCGAGCTTGATGTATCAAGGAGAAGAACGAGCGGCACTCGCGGATCACGGTTTACATCTGGATCATTTGTTTTGACATATTCTTCAATCATGGGTTCTCCTTTGAGAAAAAGTATTGTCTATTGCGTGAGTCACATGTCTCACAGGGCTTACATCCATAACGCTGCAAGATTCAATTGTGAGAACAAAGTGCGGCTTTTTTATTGCCGTTTGGCTTGTTCTATGCTAGCTGTGGAGGATGACAGAGAGGCCAGATCATGATGCGCTGAAACGCATTGACGAATTCCGGAAGCTTCAAGAGCGGATATTTGGTCAAGCCGTCATCAAGACGTTTTTTTCATTCGGGCTCGAAAAACACATGCCCCAGCTGTCGCTACCGCTGCCGCCCGAAGTTCGAAGTGCTCTTAGAGATTGCAAAGGGCGCACAATTAAAGTGGGACACCGACATCTTGACGGCTTGTCGCTAGACTCTGCGCGAGCAGAGCTTGAAGCCATTCGTGAGAGGCTTATCCAAGAGCTTCGCTCTCCAGAAGCGCCGCATGAAATCGCAATTGCATACGCCAAAGCGGTGGAGTCAGCGAAGTTATCGCCAGAACAGGGTCCCCGCGAACGCTAAAAGTCGCTAGCTCATGCAAAGCCGAGGCGTCGATGAACAGCGATACGTAGTTTTTCGAACGCGACTGTGAATCGCCTTTGTGCAGTAGGCGGGGCTACGCCAAGCACCTTGCCGATAAAGCGGAATGAGTGTTCCTCGCAGATTCGCATGTTTACAATCTGGGCTTCCCAAGGTTCAAGGCGAGTAATTTCCTCTTCAACGATGGAGAATTCTTCGCCTTCCTCAATCAACTCTAACCCAGTCGGCTCGTGGCACACGCGATTAGCTTGAAGCGTTACGGCATTGTCTCTGAAGCGATCGGCGCGGATTCTCGCCTGTCGAGCGTCTCCGCAACGACGTTTTTCGAGAAGCCAGCCATGCGTCCAAAGCAGCCGTTCCCGCTGATCCGAGGGCAGGTGGTCGTAAATTTCCGGAAATGGATAGGTACATGCTGCCATTCCAAGTGCGCTGACGACTTCTTCATAGCTCTC